>JAITHF010000126.1 GCA_031280115.1 Spirochaetaceae bacterium
CCGGAAATACCAAGAAAATAGATTTTATTTACTTAAAACATTGGGATTTAATGTGGAACAGCAGAAGCGAGCGTGAAAAGAAGGTGAAATGTTATGAAAGTCTCTTACCCGGAAACAAAGAGGGAATAGCTTATCTGTGGGAGGACGAAAAGGTGGAAATCACCAATGACTGAAATGCCGGCACATAATTTTGCGCCCAGGGCGGGCGCGGTTTAAATCGCCTTTACGGTTGACTTTTAGGGAAATAATCTTTATCATAAATATATCCGCCCAGATGGTGGAATTGGCAGACACGCCAGTTTCAGGTACTGGTGCCGCGAGGCTTGGGGGTTCAAGTCCCCCTCTGGGCAATTCCTTATAACATAAAGCATTACCCGCGTTTTTACGATTTCTGATTATTCTGTATTTTTTGAACTGTACATAAACTGGACATTATCAATATAATGAGTAACATGAGTAACAGCAATCAAAAAACAGGAGTATCCCCATGCCAAAGATCCCAAAACCGTATATCGTGGAAAAAAGAGCGGGCTACGCCACCTACCGGCTGAGTATCTCCATAAGTTCCGGCCTTCCCCGGAGGGTATGCGCTGAATGGCGGCGGAAGAGTTTTAAGAACTTTCCCGACGAGCTCGGTATGTACCGCTGCCCCCGGAACAAAGGCGAAGCGGAACGGGCGGCGTTGGCGCTTATCCAGCACCTCAAAAAACAACTCGAACAGCCAGACCCTGCCGCCGCAGGGCCGCTCCGCCAGTATCTGGCAGAATATGTGGCCGGCTTCTGGACTCAGGACAGCCGCTATGCCAAAGAACGCGCCCTGGTCAAGAAAAAGCCCTTGTCCGCCGCGTACATCAAGCTGAACCGCGACGACGTTGCCCGCCATATCGCCCCCTTCCCGCCGTTTCAGAACCTGCGCGTACAGGGCCTCAAGCCGGGGATTATTAGGGAGTGGATGATCTATCTGGCTGAAAAGGGGCTTTCAGGCAGGCGTATCAACTCGGTGCTTGGGGCCATGCGGGTCGCGGTCAGGGACATAGCCGCGGTAGAAGACCTTGACTGGGACCCGTTCAAAAAGATCAAAAACGCGCCGGAAGTGCTTAAAGAGAAGGGCGTCCTTACGGCGGATGAAGTATCCAGAGTGGCGGACGGGCCGGTACAAAACCCCGCCTCCCGCCTTGCGGTTCTTCTAGGCGTGTTCTGCGGTATGCGCCGCGGGGAAGCCCGCGGGCTCCAGTGGGAAGACATCAAGGACGGCGTTATACATCTATGCCATAACTGGCATGATTTGGAGGGTATCAAAGCGCCGAAGTGGGGGAGCGGCCGGATCGTTCCGGTTCCCGCTCTGGTACAAGAAGTTTTGCCGCTGGTTCGCGGCAGGGGGGAGACGCGGTTTGTCTTGGAAAGCCCTCAGTATGCGGGAAGGCCGGTGAGCAACAACTTCTTTCGGGACGCTTTACGAAAGGAGCTTGCCGCGGCGGGCATACCCGAGTCAGAACAGCGGCGGCGTAATATCTCGTTTCATAGTTTGCGGCATACGTTTGTTACCCTTGGGCGTTTAGCAGGCATATCGGATTTTGAGATGCAGGCTTTGGCCGGACATAAAGGCCCGGCCATGATGAACCGTTACAGCCACGCGGAACAGGCTATGGATCTGGCCGCGGCAAAGAAGAAGCTAGACAGCCTCCGGCTGTTTCAGTGACTCAAGGCAGCCTTCGGCTGCGCAGGGGGTTACTTTAAAATGGGCGGATGGTATTATAGGCCGGATGAGATCTTTTGAAAAATCCATAAAACTAAACGATGTCTGCTATGATATTCGCGGGCCTGTACTCAAAGAAGCAAAACACCTGGAAGCCCAAGGCTTTCAGGTCCTGAAATTGAACATCGGCAATCCGGCGGCCTTCGGCTTCAACGCGCCGGACGAAATCATCCACGATATAATTATCAACCTGCGGAACGCCCAGGGCTACTGCGATTCCCAGGGGCTTTTCGCGGCCCGGAAAGCGGTGATGCACGACTTCCAGTCAAAAGGCGTTATGGATGTGGGTATAGACGACATCTTCATCGGCAACGGCGTAAGCGAACTTATTATGATCGCCATGCAGGGGCTTCTTGACTCAGGCGACGAGGTGCTGGTGCCTATGCCGGACTACCCTCTGTGGACCGCGGCGGTTACGCTTGCAGGCGGAAAGGCCGTTCACTACCTCTGCGACGAGGGCGCCGCCTGGAATCCGGATACCGCGGATATTGCCGCCAAGATAACCGGCAGCACCAAAGCGGTTGTGGTGATAAACCCTAACAACCCCACCGGCGCGGTGTATGACCGGGCTGTCCTTGAAGATATCGCGGGCATTGCGCAAGCGAACGGCCTCATTATTTACGCCGACGAGATCTATGACCGCATTGTGTATGACGGCGCGGCCCATACGCCTATGGCATCTCTGGCGCCGGATATACTGACGGTTACGTTTAACGGGCTTTCCAAGGCGTACCGGTCCGCCGGGTTCCGGGCGGGCTGGATGGCGCTCTCCGGCAGCAAGAAGGGCGCCGCCGGCTATATCGAGGGGCTGGAGATGCTTTCCAATATGCGTATCTGTTCCAACGTGCCGGCCCAGTTTGGTATTCAGACCGCTCTGGGCGGCTACCAGAGCATTACCGAGCTCATACTGCCGGGAGGCCGCCTGACTGAACAGCGGGACGC
The DNA here is from genome assembly GCA_031280115.1 of Spirochaetaceae bacterium. Taxonomy (GTDB): domain Bacteria; phylum Spirochaetota; class Spirochaetia; order Treponematales; family Breznakiellaceae; genus JAITHW01. The sequence continues at coordinate 2,699 of JAITHF010000126.1, forward strand.
GGCGGTGCGGCTTATTAACGGCATTCCGGGGCTTTCAGTGGTGCCGCCCAAAGGCGCGCTGTACTGTTTCCCGCGGATTGACGCTGAGCGTTTTAACATAACCTGCGATGAACGGTTTGTGATAGATTTATTGCGGGAACAGAAATTGCTTGTGGTGCACGGCATGGGGTTTAACTGGAAGAAGCCGGATCATTTCCGGGTCGTGTTTCTGCCGGACAAGGAGACTCTCACTGACGCGCTGCGCCGGCTGGGTCATTTTTTGGAGCATTACCGGCAGTAGCCGCCGGGCGCCGGGCATTAAAGGGTTTTTAAAAAAAAGAAAGGCAGCGTGCCTGGACGTCGATACGCACACTGCCTGCCGTTTTAGGTTTTCCCTCCCAATACTTATTATATCGGCTCCTTATTTTTTGACTTTACAATTTTTTTCCCCCTGCGGGGGATTCTGTGACTCAAGGTACGGCAGGCCGGGTTTCTGGTGCAGGGCTCGCATGAAGCGGCGCCTCAGCGGACGCCGCAGGCGAAAGGGCGCAGCGCAGGAAGCCTTTAGCGGGGGTTTGGGGGAACTGGTTCCCCCATAAACTCTTCAAAGAGGCGCGAAAGCGCCGATAATTTTTAATATAACAACAAAGCATGGCAGGAAAACCGGTTTTTCCGGTGAACCGGATAAGTTTGCCGGTGAACCGGACAAGTTTGCCGGTGAACCGAATAAGTTTGCCGGTGAACCGGACAAGTTTGCCGGTGAACCGGATAAGTTTGCCGGTGAACCGGACAAGTTTGCCGGTGAACCGGATAAGTTTGCCGGTGAACCGAATAAGTTTGCCGGTGAACCGGATAAACTATCCTGCCCCCGTATAAATCATTAGTATATAACGAATTATCGGCGCCGCGCGCCTCTTGAAGAGGATGTGGAGGGCTTTTTTACCGGCGCTTCATGGTTCGCGTATTCTTTTGCGAACTTCCCGTAAGGGAACAGCCTTCGGCTGCCTGCGCTTCATGTTTCGCGGCTCATAGCGCAAACCACGGCTGCTGAAACAGCCTCCGGCTGCCCCCAAACCCCCAACCAACGGCTTCCTGCGTTGAGCCAGTGCGCCTGCGAATTCCGTTTTGGCGCATCTTGCCGGGTTGTGACTAAAATTGCGAACCCCCTCGCAACAAGAAGCACGTGAATCCCCCGCAGGGGGCTTCCTGCGCTGCGCCCGTGCGCCTGCGGCGTCCGCTGAGGCGCCGCTTCTGGGTTGTGACTAAAATTGCGAACCCCCTCGCAACAAGAAGCACTTGAAACAGCCTCCGGCTGTTAGAGCTTTACTCTTCCGCGGAAACTTCTCGATAAGGTGAGCCGGTCCGCGTATTCAAGGTCCCCGCCCACAGGAAGCCCCGAAGCAAGGCGGGTAACTTCAATAGAAAACTCTTTAAGCAGGTTTTGCACATACAGCGCGGTAGTGTCCCCTTCTACCGTGGGGTTAAGGGCAAGAATAACCTCCCTAATGGCGTCCCGCCGGACCCGCTGCAAAAGCGGGCCGATTGAAAGGTCCCGCGGGTTTATACCCTCCAAAGGCGCGATGAGCCCGCCTAAAACATGAAAGCGCCCGCGAAACTCCCGTGACTCTTCTATAATCCGCACGTCCTGCGCCCGCTCTACCACGCAAATCACCGACCGGTCCCGCTCAGTATCCGCGCAAATCGGGCAGGGGTCCTCCTCAGTAAAGCCGCCGCACAGGGAACAGCGCTTTATGGCGCCGTGCAGCCCTGCAAGATGCTCGCCTAAAAGCCGCGCGTACCCCGCATCCCCGTCTAGTATATGATAGGTCAAGCGGGCGGCGGTCTTCTTCCCGATACCGGGGAGTTTGGTAAAAAGCGTTACCAGGCGGTCAATGGCGTTCATAAAAGCCCCGGCGGAAAGACCGCGCCGCCTAGTTCGCGGCTTAGCGCTTCTTTTACGTTCTCCACCGCGCTGGTAAACGCCGCGGCAATCAGGTCTTCGAGCATCTGCACGTCCTGCGCCGCTGCCGCCTCCGGCGCGATAGTGACGGATACCACCTCCATCCGCCCGGTCAGTTCCACCCGCACCATGCCGCCGCCGCTGGAACCTGCCGCAGTAATACTGCCTATCTTTTCCTGAAACATACCCATCTGTTCCTGTATCTTCTGGGCGTTTTTAAGTATATCAAATGGATTTATCTGCATAGTTTGCGCTCCCTAGAGAGAAAATAGAGAAAAAATAAAAAAGATAAATAAATAAATTCATGTTTTTGCATCCGTTATAAGGGTGCCGGAAAAGAGCCGGATAACCCGTTCAACCCGCGCCGCCGCTTCAAAGGCGGGAGGCGCTTCAATCTGCTCAATCTGCGCGGCCCCGGGCCCGCTCCTGTCCGGCGGGGCCGCGGGAACTTCAGGCTCAGGAGCGGGCGAGCCCCGCGCGCCGGCTTCCCGGGAGGCCATGTAGCGGTTAAAATGCTCGGTCAGGGAGCCGCCTCCTGCAAAGTCCGGTTTGCTGTACGGCGTATGTGCTGATCCTGTCTGCCCTGGCGGTTCTTGGCGCTGCCCCCCCAGGGCCTTGCGGGCCGCATCCACCGCGTCCCGCAGTTCAGACAGCGGGATCCACTGGGTAAGCCAGCAGAGTTTTGAGGCCGCCGCCTCAAGCTCGAAGCGGGGGTTCACCGAATACCGGATGTCCCGGTACAGGTTAAGGAGCAGGTCAAGGGCGTGTTCGATTTGGGGCGCGCTGAAGGCGTCCC
>JAITHF010000182.1 GCA_031280115.1 Spirochaetaceae bacterium
GGCGTCTCTGTGATAAGCAGCAGCGCGTTTACGATGAATGGCGGCGCTATAAGCGGCAATACCGTTGTCGGCGGCGGCGGCGGCGGCGTCTTGGTGGGCGGCGGCACCTTTACTATGCAAGGCGGCACCATAAGCGGCAATACTGCCGGCAGGTTTTCCGGCGGCAACGGCGGTGATGGCGGCGGCGTCTATATCTACAGAGGGGCCGCTTTTACCATGAAGGGCGGCACCATAAGCAGAAATACCGCTGGCGGCGGCAAGGGCGGCGGCGTGTATGCGGGCGGGATGTTTACTATGGAAGGCGGCGCCATCAGCGGCAATACCGCCAGCGCCATCAGCGGCGGCGGCGGCGGCGGCGGCGTGTATGTAGGCGGCGGCGCGTTTACGATGTATAACGGCGCTATAAGCGGCAATTCCGCTGCCAACGGCGCCGGCGGCGGCGCGTGCGTGAGAGAAGGCAGCAGGTTTACTATGGAGGGCGGCGCCATAAGCGGTAATACCGCCGGTTTTGGCGGCGCAGTGTATGTGGGAGACAGCAGGTTTGTTATGCGCGGCGGCACGATCAGCGGCAATACTGCCAGCGGGTACGGCGGCGCCGTGTTTGTACACAGCGACATCTTTACGAAATCAGGGGGCGTGATTTACGGGTCCAACGCCTCTGGAGGACAGGCAAACAAGGCGCTCCGCGGCGCCGCGGTGTATAGCATTAAAGAAGGAGCGTCGGAGAACACAATGTGGTAATAGGATACATCGGGCCGGCGGCTGGGAATTCCATTGGCAGGGTGTTTCACCCCCTACGGCTGTTTCAACGGCAGGCCGGCTTCGGGGTGCAGGGCTCGCATAGCGTAACGCCTTATGGCGCTTCGATAACGCATAGGCGCAACGCAGGAAGCCTTTAGGGGTGGTTTGGAGGGTCTATGACCCTCCAAATTCTCTTAAAAAGCGCGCGCGGAGCGCAGCGCTCATACCCAAAAAACATAAAACCCCGCCTCAGGATCGTACGTGCGCGTCATGGTTTTTTACGGCGCTTTCGCGCCTCTTTAAGAGATGCGGAGGGTCATAGACCCTCCGCACCACCCAAAAAGGCTTCTTGTTTCGCGCCTCTTTGTGCGAACTTCCCGTAAGGGAACAGCCTTCGGCTGCCCCCAAACCCCCAACCAACGGCTTCCTGCGTTGCGCCCTTCCGCCTGCTAATCGCGCTGAGGCGCCGCTTCGGGGTTGTGGCTAAAATTGCGAACCCTCGCGCCGCAGGAAGCACGTGAAACCCCCTTCGGGGGCGCAGGGGGCGCAGGGGGCGCAGGGCGCGATGAGGCGCGGATAAAACCGGCGGCCACAAAAATCAGGGAAACACCCTGCTGAACCACCAGGACCATGTTATTTTGTATATACATCAAAACACCCATGCACCCAAGCATCAAGGCGAACAAAAGCCAGCCTGCGCTCTTTTTCTTGGCCAGAAAATAGGTGCCGAGCAAAAAGCCGAAGGTAACGCCCAGTTCAAGCACTTGGGAAAGGGTGGTGATGCCCTTAAAATAATAGACGCTGTAGGTTATGCCGCAGGCTGTCATAAGATAGGTAAACAGCTTCACCAGCAGGTCAAACCATTTGTCCGCCTTGTCCCACCGCTTCCACGCGCTTACCAGCCCCAGAACAAGCGCGGGCGCGCCGCCGGCCTCAATCGCCGAGGCTATCCAGTTCTGTTTGCCCGCCAAAAGGATAACCCATGCAGGCAGCCCCGCAAGATAGGCGGCCCACCCCGCCATACGCCATATCCTGTCCTCTTTCACGCCTTCGGCGTAGGCAAGGAGCATCTTGGCAAGAAGATACCCCGCGCCGCCCCATATTTGCAGAACCATATCCATGCCGGCCAGTATACCCGTATACCGGCGCCGCCGCAACCGGCCTCCGCAGGCAGCGCCGCTTCAGGCGGCTTAGAAGTTGTCGTAGAAGGATGCTTTTAGGCGGTTCGCGCTGGCGGTCTGGTCTTTGGCGCCCCGTACCGGGACGGCGTTCAAGATCGCGTCAAGCTGGGAGCGGAGCGCCTCTTTGTCTATCTTAACCAGAATAAGAAACTCATAGGCTTCCCGGTCGACCGTCGCGCCGTCCTCCTTGAAATACCGCTTTTTAACCCAGAAGTCCGCTTCTTTCACGGCGCCGGTATATGCCGCGTCAGCAGCGCCTTTCACCGCGCCTTCAAAAAACGCGCCGAAATCCTGATCCGGAAAGGTCGCGCTCTCACGGGTAAAACGCGCCTGCACCCGGGACGCGGCAAGGGGCGCGAAATCATGGGAAACCGTAAAGCCCTCCAGCCACTGGCTCAGGGCGCCGAAGTTCCTGCCGGCGTTTGCGCCTATGAAAAGGTACATGCCCGCATAGTCCGCAAGGGCCTCCACGCCGGAGATTCCCTGTTCCTCATAGACCGCCGCCCATTGGGGTATCTCAGGGGTTTTGCTTTCGATAATAAGGGCAGGCGCTTTCGGCTTCGCCGCTTCAGGCGGCGCGGACCACTGGACCCGCGCCTCTTTGGGCTGGGACGCGCACCCGGCGCAAAGCGCCGCCAGGATAACAGCAACAGCGGCTTTCATTCGGCGCCGCCTTGGCCCGGCGCTTCTTGCTCCGCGGCAGCCGCCGCAAGCGCCGCCGCGCCCGGGCCTGCGGGCGTTTTCTCAAACCCAAGGCCGAACTCATCGACTACCGCCGTTACCGCTTCCGCGCCTCCGTACGCATCGCGCTCACCCAAACCGAACTCCCCTTCGCCGTTAAGCGAAACAGGCAGCGCCAGCGTAAGCCGGGGGGAAACGGCGTTCCCAAGCCGGAGTTCCGCGCTTATCTCATGCCGCGCAAGGGCTATGTCCAGGCGGGGCGCCAAAAGCTGTTTCGGTTCAAGGTCGTCAAGGACGATTGGTTCCTCAAGCGCGGCGCCCTGGTAGGCAAGGGTCAGGACCAGCGCGTTTTCCCGCAAAGACATCCGCAGGATAACCGGTTCAGGCGCCTCTTTGAAAGACTCGTCGAAGGTCTTGAAGCGGGCCGCAAAGACAGCCCCGTCATCAGCGGTTGACAGGTGGAACACCGCTGTCGCCCGCCCCTGTTCATCCGGCGCGAAGGCAAAGGGGCTGCCTGCCAGACGGTAGCGGTTATTGGTTCCCACCACAAGGCCGTAGAGGCCGATAGAGGTCATCCAGCGGGGGCTCGGGCGGTCAAGGGGGCGCAGTTCCCGGCCTTCGCGCTTTGAATCGCGCAGGTTGCGCTGGAACTGGTACCACTGGCGCAAATCACCGGCTATATCCGTGAAATACCCTATGACCACGCTCTTGGAAGACACCGGCAGGGAAAGCTCCTTTTCTATGCCTCTGGCTTTTACGGCTCCTTCAGGCGGCTTAAACGGAAAAAGCTCGGCCCGTATCGTATAAAAGCCGGCTTTGTCCGGCACCCGCCAGATAAAACTGCCTGATTCGCCGTCCGCCGGATGCCCTTCAACAGCGGGTTTCTTATCAGCGTGCCACACAATATAGGGGGAAAGCCGGCTGTCCGCGCTCATCCGCGCCGCAATGAGAATGTCAATGCCCTGGGGCACGAAATAGGCGTTAGAGGAAAGGCCGGGAAGGTAATACTGGATGTCTTCAAAGGCCATGTCCGCGTCCCCGATAAAAAAGACCGGATATTCCGTTTGGGAGAGGGTTTCTTGGCTGCCCAGCACCTGAAACACCATGAAATAAGATCCTATAGGAAGGTTTTCGGCCAGAGGGAACGGGGGGCATTCTTTATCCAGCCTGTCTACCAGTATAATCCGGTCTTGATACACGCTCTCAAACGCCGGCAGGGGCGCGGTTTTTGCCGGTTCAGCCTCTGTTTCGATTGCCGGCGCGGGATCTGTTTCTGTTTCTGTTTTTTCCGTTCCAGCAGGCGCTTCCGGCGGCGGCGCGTCCGGTCCGGCAGGGGGCCCCCCGAAAGAGTCCGGATCAGCAGGCGCGTCCAGAGGCGCCTCTTGTTTTTTAGGCCCTGACAGGCTGTTTTGGATTTCGTACCGGGTTTTTCTGCCTATGATTTCTCCCTCAGGAGTACGAAAGAACACGAGAAGCCCCTGGACGTCAAGGTCGTTGGCCAAGGAGCGGGTAAAGGAGGGGGTGATAGTATCGTGGTATTTGATGATTGATGAG
>JAITHF010000205.1 GCA_031280115.1 Spirochaetaceae bacterium
GGAACAGCCTTCGGCTGCCCTCCAAACCACCCATAAAGGCTTCCTGCGCTGCGCCGCTAACGCCGTCGAAGTCCGCTGAGGCGCATCCTTCGGGGTTGTGACTAAAATTGCAAACCCTCTCACCGCAGGAAGCACGTGAATCCCCCGCAGGGGGCTTCCTGCTTCGCGCCCTTCCGCCTGCGACGTCCGCTGAGGCGCCGCATCCGCGCACTGCCACGATGCGCCGTTAAAGCAGCCTTCGGCTGCCTAAGAGGTCTATCTTCGCCTTCACATAGCCAAGCTGGTTCTGGTTGAGAACCGCCCGCCTGTACGGGGTATCCTCAAAGCGCTCAAGGGCGTACCCGCCGCGGCTTACAAACTTCTTGCCCTTGCCCTCGATAAACCAGTACACAAGGGCGATGCTCTCGTTGGTAAGCTCGATGGCGTTTATCCCTTTCTTGCTGATAACGCTTCCCGAATTAAAGAGGCACGGCACCGGAAGCTCGTCTCCGTACAAGCCGTGGCGCAGCACGTCCCGGCGCTCGGCGCGTTTGAGTTTGCTCAGTTCAACCCGCAGCGCCTGCACCTCCAAGGCAATGCGCTCCCGGTCAGGAGCGCTGGACAGGGGGTAATCCCGGCAAAGCCGCTCAATCTCAAACTTGATGTAATCAAAGCGCCCAAGGGACTCAAAGAGCGCCCGGTGGGTATGGCCGATAACGGAGATGCAGTTATTGGCCAGAGAAAAGCGGTACGCCTGCTTTTCCACCGCGAACCTCCGGTACGGGCTGCGGACGCTTGAAATGTTGCGGATGCCCACGGGCTTTAAGAGGTAGCGGATGCCAAGGCTTATGAGCCTCCCATAGCGGGTATAGATTTTGGAAGACTGGTGGCCGTGGTACACATAGATAGGAACCGCCCGGGTTTCAATTCTCACCGCGTTATACAGTTTGTACGGGTAGTTTTTGATAAACTGAAGGCTTTCGTCGTGGTTGCCCAAGATTTTATAGAGCCGCCCTGCCTGGGCGAACCGGTCGAACACCTGATAGAGGCCGCGCCATTGGGCTTGCACGGCCTCAAGGGAGTAGCGCAGAAGCTCCTCAATGTCCCCGTTAAGCACCAAAGCCCAGCCGTTTTTGAGATAGTACCCGTCAAGGATGTCTATGAGAAACGCGCCGTTATGGGCCAGGTCGTCCCGCTTGCCCGAACCCATGTGGAGGTCGCTTATGATAAGCGCCCTGCCGCCCTGGGAGAGGTCCAGCACCGCGCCGGCAGTAAAGTGGGGGCTGGTTATATCGGCAAAGAAGGCAGAGGCGCTCAAGCGGAGGGCGCCTTTATCCAAGGGGTTTTTTGCTGAAACGGCGCGAGCGCTGCGGTACCCATACAAAGTCCTTTCGTCAAAAACATACGGCGGGGGTTGTTCCACTCCCCTTGGCCATTCTATTGACTTTGCGTACCCTCCGCAACCCCCTGCGGGCAGCCGTAGGCTGTTTTCGTGGCACAAGATACGGCAGGCCGGGTTTCTGGTGCAGGGCTTCCTTGAAGCGGCGCCTCATCGCGCTTCGACGGCGCACAGGCGCGGCGCATGAAGCCTTTATGGGTGGTTTGGAGGGCAGCCGAAGGCTGTTCCCTTACGGGAAGTTCGCAAAAGAAGGCGCGAAACATGAAGCGCTGATAAAAAAGCCCTCCAAATTCTTCCCTAAACGCGCCGTCCGGTTAGGGCTGCTTCGTCCAGAAGTCAGGGTCGCGGTTAGGCCGCGTATACGTCCCCGGGCCGGCCTCTAAATACTTGTCGCGTAAATAGCTAGGGAAGGGGGAGAAATAACCAAAATCCGCCGGACGTATGCTGCTCCCTGCCCCAAACGTTACGCTGGTAAGGTTCCAACACTCAGAAAACGCATAGTCCCCGACGGCGCTGACGCTGCCGGGGATGGTTACGCTGGTAAGGCGCTCACACCCGGAAAACGCCCACTTCTCGATGGCGGTAACGCCGTCAGGGATGGTTACGCTGGCAAGGCGCTCGCACCCGTTAAACGTCCCCTCCCTGATGAAAGCAACGCCGTCAGGGATAATTACGCTGGTAAGGCGCTCACATCCGGCAAACGCATGATCCCCGATTGAGGTAACGCTGCCGCCGATGGTTACGCTCGTAAGGCCGGAACACTCGGCAAACGCGCTGCCCCCAATGGAAGTAACGCCGTCAGGGATAATTACGCTGGCAAGGCGCTTACACCAAGCAAACGCCCCGTCTCCGACGGCGGTAACGCTGCCGGGGATGGTATAGGCTCCTTCTTTACCCCCAGGGCAGGTTACAATGGTTTTTTGGTTTTTGGTAAATAACACTCCGTCAATGCTGGCGTAGACGGTATTATGCTGGTCAACGGTAATGCTGGCAAGGCCGGAACACCACTGAAACGCCTCGTCTCCGATGGCGGTAACGCTGGCAGGGATGGTTACGCTGGGAATGCCCCCATTCCCAAAAAACGCCCGCTCCCCAATGGCCGTTACCGGCAGGCCCTCAATCTCGGCGGGAATAACAATGGCCGTCGCGGCAGGGCCGTTATAGCCGGTGATGGTGGCGCCTCCCTGTTCGTTGCGCTCATACCCAAGACCGCTGGGCACAGTGCCGTCGCCATTGGCGCCGCCGTCGTTGACGCGCTCGTTCTCACACCCAACAAAAACGCTCCCGACTACCAGCGCCGCCAGTAATCCCGCCATAAACAAAGCCTGTTGCTTTATTTGTTTCATCTTGTATACCCTCCTTTAGGGAATAATAAATAATATATAGCAGCCTGCGGCTCCTTCAACCCCCCAGCCTGCGGCTGTTTTAAGTGCTTCTTGTAGCGATAGGGTTTGCACGTTTAGCCACAACCCTGAAGGATGCGCCTCAGCGGACTTTGATAGCGTTAGTAGCGCAGCGCAGGAAGCCCCCTGCGGGGGTTTTAGGTGCTTCTCGCGGCGGGAGGGTCTGCAATTTTAGTCACAACCCAGAAGCGGCGCCTCAGCGGACGTCGCAGGCGTTAGTGGCTCAAAGCACGTCGCGCTAGTTGGGGGTTTGGGGGCAGCCGGAGGCTGTTTCAGCAGCCGTAGTTTGCGCTATGAGCCGCAAACCATGAAGCGCCGGCAGCCGGAGGCTGTTCCCTTACGCGGAGTTCGCAAAAGAATACGCAAACCATGAAGCGCCGGCAGCCAGAGGCTGTTCCCTTACGCGGAGTTCGCAAAAGAAGGCGCAAACCATGAAGCGCCGGCAGCCTCCGGCTGTTTCAGCAGCCATAGTTTGCACAAAGAGGCGCAAACCATGAAGCGCCGGCAGCCGCAGGCTGTTCCCTTACGGGAAGTTCGCAAAAGAATACGCAAACCATGAAGCGCTGATAAAAAAGGCCCCCAAATTGCATTATAAAAGCGCAAGCGCAGCGCAGCGCTCATAACCGAACAGAGCGGGGCTTTCACGGCGCGGGGAGGTATCCGCAGGGCGCGGGGAGGTATCCGCGAGGCGCAGGGGCGCCCCCGCAGGGCGCGGGGGCGCCCCTCTAACGCGGAAAGATTACCCCCTGCGGCACCGTGTATACCCGCTGGCCTATCAGGAAAAAGACCTGAAAAAAGAGGGGAAAACAGGTTAAAGAAGGGCAGGATTCAGGCGGAAGGGGCTTGATAAACTCATATATACTATACAATTTCGTTTGCCGTTTGGCCGCACTGCGCCCTAACGGGAGCGCTGCCGTATTATTTTTCATCATAATAACACAACACTACCGCCCCTCTCACGGTTTTTCAAGCTCCTGCGTTTTTTTACGCGCTGCGCTACGCTTGCGCTTTTAAAAGAATTTGGGGGAACCAGTTCCCCCAAACCCCCAACTAAGGCTTCCTGCGCCGCGCCCTTCCGCCTGCGAAGTCCGCTGAGGCGCATCCTTCGGGGTTGTGACTAAACGTGCAAACCCGCTCGCCGCGAGAAGCACGTGAAACAGCCTCCGGCTGCGCAGGGGGTTGCGGTGTTGGGGTTTGTTGGGTATTATTACCCAAGGAAACAATAACAACATGAAATGGGAAAAAAAAGAAATACCCCAGGAGCTGGTAAAAGATCTGGCCGCCAAATACGGGTGCGGCCTCATTACCGCCTCTATCCTCGCCCGCCGCGGATTTGTCCGGGGAGAGGAAATCCGGTATTTCCTTGAGGCGGACCCGGGCCATCTGCACAACCCCTTCGCGCTTCCCGGCATGGAAGACGCGGTGGACCGAATCCTCGCGGCAAAAGAAGAAGGGGAAAAAGTGCTCGTCTTCGGGGACCGGGACGTGGACGGCATCACCAGCACCGTGCTCCTCGCGTCTTTCCTCAGCCGCCTGGGACTCGACCTTACATGGCGCCTGCCGGTGCGGGACGAACCCTACGGCCTCTCCATGGACGCGGTGGAAACCTTTGCCCGCGAAGGCGGCGCCCTTATCATCACCGTTGACTGCGGCATCTCTAATATCGCTGAAATCGACCGCGCCGGAGAACTCAACATAGACGTCATCATCACTGACCACCATAACCCCCAGGAAGAACTCCCCCGGGCCCTGGCCGTTGTCAACCCCAAACTCTCTGATTCGGCGTACCCCTTCCGGGAACTGTGCGGGTGCGGCGTGGTCTATAAACTCGTCTCCGCCCTCCGCTTCGCCCTGAAAACCGAACTCTACGGCCAATCCCTCTGCCTGCTTAACTGCCGGCCCGCAAGCGGCGCCTATACCATCGAAATAGCGAAGATGCGGAATCTGGCGGTTACGGACACGCTCTTTGAAACCGTGGTTCCCGGCATGGTGAAAATAACCGAAACAAGGCTGCCCCGCTTTCTTGAGGGGCAGCAGATATTCGTCTGGGACGCCAAACTCCAGACCTCCCTTCTTTCCAAGGTTTTCGGGAGCGCGGTGGAAGTGCGGATGATGGACGCGGCGCCGGAAATCGGCAAGGAAATCCCCCATGCCGCGGGCAAGACCCTGGTGCGCCTGCGGGAACTGTCCAAAATAGCAAAATACTCCTCCGAAGACATACAGGAGCTTGACGTGTTTATCAACCTCTTTACGTCTTTTATAAGGCGGCGGGAGCGGCTTTTTACGGCTGATGACAGCATGGATTTACAGCTTGCCGCACTGGGAACCATCGCGGACATTATGCCCCTTAAAGATGAAAACCGCATCATCGTCCGCCACGGGCTCGCGGCGCTGCGGGAAAAGCCCCGTGCAGGAGTCTCGGACCTGCTCTTCAAGCTCAACCTCACAGGGCGGCGCCTGGGAACCGGCGATATTTCATGGCAGGTATGCCCGGCGGTCAACGCTGCCGGGCGCATGGGAAGCCCGGACAAAGCGGCGTTCCTCTTTCTTGAGCAGGATATGGTGAAGCGGGACCGGCTTGCGGACGAGCTTATCGCCATGAACGAGGAGCGCAAACGCCTGGGGGCCGAGGCGTGGGCAATTATCGAGCCTATGGCTGAGGAAAGCCTTGAAACCTACTGCGGGAAGCTGGCGCTGGCGTATGGCGAGGGGATTTACCGGGGCGTAACCGGCCTTATGGCGAACCGCATGGTCGGGCGCTTCAAGGTTCCCTGTATTGCCGTGTCTTTTGGGGAGCGGGTGTGCACCGGCTCTGCCCGCTCGATATACGGCTATGACCTCAGCCCTCTTTTGGAGCAGGCAGCGGACCTGTTTATTGACTGGGGGGGCCATGATTTTGCCGCAGGCTTCAGCCTTGAGCGGAAAGACTGGGAGGCGTTTCTTGAGCGGCTTAAAACCATAAGCCGGCTTATAGAGGTGCCGGACGCGCCGGAGGAGATCCTGAGGGTGGACGCCGAGCTGCCTCCCGCCTACCTTACGCCGGACATTTTCAAGGTTATCGACCATTTTGAGCCTTACGGCGAGGGGAACAAGCCCCTTTTGTTCATGTCCCGGGACCTGCGGGTCGCAGAGATTACGTTTATGGGAAAGAACGAGGCAAAGCACGTGAAGCTCACGGTTGACACCGGCGCGCACCGGTGGTCCGGGGTCTATTGGGAGGCCGCCGAGAAGGTGCGGGCAGGCTTCAAGCCGAATGATAAGGTTGACATGGTGTTCAAGATAACCCGCAACTGGTATAACCATGTTGAAACACCGCAGCTCATCATCATTGACCTCAAACCCGCTGGACAGCCGCAGCCGCAGCCGTAGGCTGTTTCAGTGGCAGGCCGGGTGTGGGGGTGCAGGGCTTGCATGGCGTTCGCAGGCGTTAGCGGCGCACCGCAGGCAGCCGCTGGTGGGGGGCTTGGGGGAACTGGTTCCCCCAAATTCTTCCCAAAGAGGCGCGAAGCGCCGATAAGTCGTTATATACTAATGATTTATCCGGGGACAGAATAGTTTTTCCGGT
>JAITHF010000124.1 GCA_031280115.1 Spirochaetaceae bacterium
CTGGCAAACAAACTTATTTTGCGCGCAAGAAAACTTATTTTGCGCGCAAACAAACTTATTTTGCGCGCAAAAAAACCGGTTTTCCTGCCGCGCTTGGTTGGTATATAAAAAATTACCGGCGCTTCCGCGCCTCTTTGGGAACAATTTGGGGGAACCAGTTCCCCCAAACCCCCGCTAAAGGCTTCCTGCGCTGCGCCCGTGCGTTATCGAATTCCGCTGAGGCGCATCTTCAAGCGATCCCTGCACCGGAAACCCGGCCTGCCGTAGCTTGAGTCACAAAAACCCCCGCAGGGGGCGCAGGGTGTTGCTATTGAACGGCGCTTCATGCTAGGATGATAGAGCAAATTATTGCGTAAACTTTGAGTTACTTTAATGTATGAAGGATGACCGTATGTATGTATTAGTTCTTCCCCTGCTTATGGGGGCTCCCGATGCCGCAGGCGCCGCCGCGGGCGGAACCGGCGGGATATTCGGGCAATTGATTATCTTTGCCGTGATTATCGCTATCTTCTATTTTCTTCTTATTCGCCCGCAGCAGAAAAAGCAGAAAGAAACCGAGCGGATGTTAAGCTCCCTTAAAAAGGGGGACAAAATCGTTACTATCGGCGGTATTCACGGGGTAATCCAGAGCGTAAAAGAAGGTTCGGTGATTGTGAAAGTCGACGACTATACCAAGATCGAATTCTCAAGAAGCGCGGTCTCCGGTTTTGAGCCGCCTCCTCAGGCCAAAGCCGACAAAGCCGACAAAGAAAAAGAAGGGGAGAATAAAGAGGAAAAGAAAGAAGAGGAAAAGAAAGAGGAGAAAAAAGAAGAGAAAAAGAAAAGTTTTCTGCCCTTTGGAAAGCACGGCGGAGCCGCCGCCCCTGAAGAGGCGAAAGAGCCTCAAGAAAATAACGGCAGCAAAGAGGTGAAACCATGAGCAAACGCTACCGGCTTATCATCATCGCGCTGATCATGGCAGCCTGCTTCGTGTTCCTGTATCCTACGATACGCTGGTACTACCTTATTTCCCAAGAGGATAAAGGCATGGCCCTGCGGTCCCGGGAGGAGATTAAAAAGTATTCTTTCCAGGCGGCCCAGCAGGATCTGGACGAGCTTATCAGTATTGCCAAGTCCGAAGAAGGGGAGGTGCCGGCGCGTCTTTCGCCCCTTGTCTCGTCAGCAAAGAAACTGCAAAAAGACACGGGCCTGCCCGCGCCGGCGCTGTGGAACGCCCAATCAGTGCTGTCTGCTTTTTCAGGCAGGCTGGAAGCGCAGGATACGGCGGAAGCCCGTTACCGGGACAGGATATTTAAACTCAAAGACCTCCAGCGGAACGCGGTGCAGCTTGGGCTTGACCTCTCAGGGGGCTTGAGTATCGTGCTTCAGGTCAATACGGATTCCCTCAAAGACCGGCTGGGGCGGGACGTAACCGAGGCGGATAAAGAAGATGCGGTCAGCCGGGCGCTTGAGGTGCTTAACAGCCGTATCGACCGCTTCGGCCTGACCGAGCCGGTTATCCGCCCCAAGGGGCGGGGGTCTAACCAGATTTATATCGAGATTCCCGGCGCCCCGGACCCGGAGCGGATAAACTCGATTATTATGGGCAAAGGGAGCCTTGCGTTCCACCTTGTTGACCTTGAAGCCACCGAAACATTTGCCCAGTATTACCAGCGCTTCCCGCAGGATACGTTTGATGAGAAAGGCGGCCTCAAAGACCCTACGATTGTGCCCTCTGACGTGATAATACGGGGAGTCTATACGAAAGACCGGTACGGCCTTGACGAACAGGTCAGAAATCCTGATACCAAGCTGCCTGAGTATGTGGCTGTTAAGAAAGAGGTGGGCCTTGACGGGAACCACATCAAAAACGCCCTGGTGGAGCGGGACAATCTGAGCGGCAAGCCGGAGGTAACCTTTATGCTGGACGCCGAAGGGGGGGAGATTTTTTATAAGCTCACTTCCGCGAATGTACGCAAGCCCCTTGCCATTGTGCTGGACGGCCGCGTGAAGTCCCAGGCCACTATTGAGGCGGCGATCCGCGACGGGGTGCGCCTTACCGGTTTCGGCTTGGAGGAGGCGAATAATATCGCCCTTACCCTGCGTACCGCGGCGCTCCCGGTGGAACTTGAAGTGATAAGCCAGCAGAGCATCGGCCCCTCCCTCGGGGCGGACACGATACGCCGGGGCTTGTACGCGCTTTTAGGCGGGCTTGCGGCGGTGATGGTGTTTATGCTGGTCTATTACAAGAGCGCCGGAATCAACGCGGTGATTGCCCAGGTCTTAAATATCTATTTTATGTTCAGCGTGCTCTCGGCATTTAACTTCACCCTTACGCTTCCGAGTATCGCCGGATTTATCCTTACTATCGGCATGGCGGTTGACGCCAACGTGATTATCTTCGAGCGCATGAAAGAGGAGCTCCGGCTGGGCAAAAGCCGCAAAGCCGCGATTGACGCGGGTTTTGACAAGGCTTTCTGGGCGATTATGGACTCGAATATCACCACCTTTATCGCCGCGCTCTTTCTTTCCCAGCTTGGGTCCGGCCCTATTCAGGGGTTTGCCGTGAGCCTTGCCATCGGGGTGTTCTCATCAGTGTTTACCGCCCTGTTTGTGTCCCGCCTCATCTTCGACTTTGAGACCGACGTGCTGGGAAGCAAGACCCTTTCTATAAGCTGGAGGACGGCCTAATGAAACGGATTATACCATTTTCAACGTATTTTTTGCCTGCCGCGGTGTTTTCATCGGCGCTGATTATCGCAGGGCTCGCAGGCTATGCGATACATAGCGGCTTCAATCTGGGGATTGACTTCAAGGCCGGGCTTATTCAGGAAATACAGTTCGCCCCGGGGGCGGGAGCGGTCGGAACCGAAGACATCCGCGGGAGCCTCTCGGCGCTGGGAACCGTTTCGGTTCAAAACATCGGGGACCCGGAGGACCTGCGCTTTATGATCCGCGTGAACGAGGCCGAAGGGGAGGGGCAGAACGAGGATATCCTCGGCGCCGCCATAAAGAACGCCCTTGAAAACCGTTTCGGCCCGGACAAAGTAATTGTCACCCAGTCTGACTATGTGGGATCCCGTTTTTCCAAACAGCTCACCGATCAGGCAGGGCTGCTCATGGGCTTAACCCTGCTCCTCATTCTCACCTACGCATCCATACGGTTTAAGCCCCAGTTCGCCATTGGCGCGGTCCTGGCCATTGCCCATGACGCGCTTATCATCGTGGGCTTTGTGGCATGGTCGCGGATGGAGTTTAACACCACCACCATCGCGGCTATCTTGACGATTCTGGGGTACTCCATAAACGACACTATCGTTATCTTCGACCGGATTAGGGAGAACCGCCGGATTCTTCCCGAAGATTCCTTTGTGAATATCCTTAACCGTTCAGTAACCGAGACGTTGGGGCGCACCATCATCACCACCGCGACCACTATGGCGGCGGTCTTGTCCCTCTTTATCTTTACCGCAGGTTCTATGCGCGCCTTTGCCCTTGCCCTGTTGGTGGGTATGGTTTCGGGGGTGTATTCCACCATCTTTATTGCGGTGGGGTTCGTGAATTTCTGGGATATAAAGCTGAACGCGAAAGCAAAAAAGCCGGCTAAACTTGCGCTGCAAACAAAGTGAAACCAGAGAAATAAGAAATAAGAATAAAAATAAAAAATAGAAAATAGCATGAATGTGGTAAGAGCCTCGGTTATGGGCTACTGTATGGGGGTGCGCCGGGCTGTGGCGCTGGCGCTCAAGGCCGCCGCTTCATCTCCCAAAGTGTGTACGTTAGGGCATCTCATCCATAACCCGCAGGCCCTCGAAAGCCTGCGGGAACAAGGGGTGTACGCGCTGGAGTGGGAGGGCGGTATTCCCCGCAGCCTCAAGGATACGGCGCTGGTCATTCGCGCCCACGGGATTAGGCCGGACCTGGAGCGCCGCTTAGCCCGTCAAGGCGCCCTTCTTGTGGACGCCACCTGCCCCAACGTGAAGCGCAGCCAGCTTAAAGCAAAGTCCCTTGCCGAAAGGGGGTATCAGGTGTTCCTTGCCGGAGAAAAGCGGCACGGGGAAATTATCGGTATTCAGGGCTACGCGCCTGCCTGTTTTACGGTTGAAACCTGCGACGAAGCGGCGGCGGCGGCCCGGGGGCTTTGCGCGGCGGCGGCGCCGCCGGGAAAATCCGCGCTTATCGGGCAGACCACCCTTTCGCCGGAAGCGTACCATGCTATCGCCGAAAGTATCCGCCAGGTTATCCCTGACCTTGCGGTGATAGATACGATTTGCAAAGCTACCCGGGAACGGCAGGCCGCGCTGCGGGCGCTGTGCCGCGGCGTAGACGCGGTGGTGGTGGCAGGCGGGAGGGAGTCGGCGAACACAAGAGGGCTGCTCGCCTGCGCCGGAGGCAAACCTGCATGGCTGGTAGAGACAGAAGCGGATATTCCCGCTGAAATAGCGCGGTTTAGGACCGTGGGGCTTTCTGCCGGCGCCTCAACGCCGGACGCTGTTATTGATGAAATAGAACGCGCCCTTCAGAGCCGCTAAGCCGCCTTACCAGCAGCACCCGCCGTAGCCCGCGTATCCCTGCCGGTAATTGCCGCGCCCCCTGTACGGAGCCCCGGCGTAAAGGCCGTACCGCCTGCCGTTTATCGTAACTGCCGCGGGCTGGACGTAATTTCCCGAAACAAAGCCTTCAAGAGTCACCTGCGCCCCTTCTTTCAAGTCCGCGATAAAGCCCGCATACCGGGCAAGGGACGGCGCGAAATACCGCCCCCCTTCGGCTTCCACGGCAATCATGCCGTCTTTGAACGACAGGGTCCCGCTGACTGTAATTGTCTGGCCGGCGAACCGGGGATCCCCCCATTGCTGCGCGGAAACGGCGCCAAAAGCCGCAAGCGCCAAGACCGCGGCAAACACGGTTTTTTTCATTTTAATAAACTCCTTAAAAATGAGGTATCTTTAGATTTAACCATAGGGGCGGTTGTTTTGCAAGGCGGCTTGCACGGTTTCCGCGCCTGAGGCGCGGCGCCTCGGACGCGCTCATCCAAGGGGGTTGATTTCCCGGCGGCCCTCGTATACGCTGGCTTTATGACACGATCAGCGGCGCTTTTCGCGGAAGCGAAAACCCTCATACCCGGCGGGGTCAACAGTCCGGTACGCTCTTTCAGGGCGGTCAACCGGGAACCGGTTTTCATGGCCTCCGCTAACGGCGCGTATATCTCCGATGTGGACGGAAATACCTATATTGACTATGTAGGGTCTTGGGGGCCCATGATTTTGGGGCACAACCATCCTGAGATCCGGGAAGCCCTGATTAGCGCGGCGGGAAAGGGGCTGAGTTTCGGCGCCGCCGCCGAAGGGGAAGTGGCTATGGCGCGGCTTTTGACCGGGCTTGTCCCCTCTTTGGACATGGTGCGGATGGTGAACTCCGGCACCGAAGCGGCTATGAGCGCGCTTAGGGCCGCACGGGGGTTTACCGGACGGGATAAAATCATGAAGTTCGCCGGCTGCTACCACGGACACAGCGACGGTCTCCTTGTCAAAGCCGGCTCCGGCCTCCTGAGCGGGAGCGCGCCGGACAGCGCCGGCGTGTCCAAGGCCGCGGCGTCTGATACGCTGGTGGCGGGCTACAACGACCTTTCCAGCGTGGAACGCCTTTTTACGCAGCACCAGGGACAGATAGCCGCGGTTATTGTGGAGCCGGTGGCGGCGAATATGGGGGTGGTCCTGCCGGAAGCGGGATTTCTTGAGGGGCTTCGGGAAATCTGCCGGCGCGAAGGGTCCCTCCTTATTTTCGACGAAGTTATTACCGGCTTCCGTTTGGGGCTGTCAGGGGCCCAGGGGCTGTACGGGGTTACGCCGGATTTGAGCGTCTTCGGGAAAATCATCGGCGCCGGAATGCCTGTGGGCGCCTACGGGGGGCGGCGGGACGTGATGGAACTGGTGTCTCCCAGCGGGCCTGTGTATCAGGCCGGAACCTTGTCAGGTAATCCGGTGGCTATGGCCGCGGGAATATGCCAGCTTACCTATCTGCGGGACAACCCGCAGGTTTACACCGCTCTTAACGCTTTGGGAACCGCGCTTTTTACCGGGCTTGCGGAGATTGCCCAAAACGCCGGATGCACTGTCAATTCCATCGGGTCCATAGGCTCGCTTTTCTTTACTGATGCGCCGGTAAAAGACTATGCCTCGGCGGTACGGGCGGACACGAAACGCTATGCCGCGTATTTTGCCGCGCTTCTTGAGCAGGGGGTTTATCAGGCGCCGGCGCAGTTTGAGGCGCTTTTTGTGTCCTACGCCCACGGCGAAGCGGAGATAACGAAGACCCTTGACGCGGCGCGGTCTTTTTTCGCCACAGAAGGGCGCAGAACCGCTTAGAGAAAAAGAGAGAAAAGAAAAAAAGAGAAAAAGCAAAACCAAGGAGGCTGTTATTCGTATGGAAAGGGAAACAAAGGCAAAGACAGAAGGGGTGTTATTACTGGCCCACGGAAGCCGCGTGGCTGAAACCGAAGAGACCATGGGCGCGATCAAGACGTATGTGTCCCAAGAGCTTGGGGGCGTGCCGCTTGAGATAGGGTTTTTGCAATTTTCAAAGACCGATCTTAGACACGGGCTTGAGGCGCTTATTAGACAGGGGGCGACGCAGATAAAAGTGATACCCTATTTTCTCTTTAACGGCGTCCACATTCGGGAAGACATTCCGGCAGAGATAGCGGCGTTCGCCAAAGACCGGCCTGATATAACCGTAACCTTAGGCGCCACCTTGGGGGCAGATCCGGCGCTGGCAAAACTTCTCGTACAGCGTATTAAAGCCCTCTGAAACGCGGTTTTTTCGTGCCGCGCTCTGCGGGCGCACAGGCGCGGCGCAGGCAGCCTTTATGGGGGGTTTGGGGGGTCTATGACCCCCCATAATGTCTTAAAGAGGCGCGAAAGCGCCGATAATTTTTATTATACCAACAGAACGCGGCAGCAAAGCACGTTGGTTTGCTAGCAAAATAAGTTTGTTTGCCAGCAAATAAAAGTTGTTTGCCAGCAAAATAAGTTTGTTTGCCAGCAAAATAAGTTTGTTTGCCAGCAAAATAACCTACCCTGTCCCCGCATAAATCATTAGTATATAACGAATTATCGGCGCTGCACGCCTCTTTAAGAGAATTTGGGGGCTTTTTTACCGGCGCTTCATGTTTCGCGTATTCTTTTGCGAACTTCCCGTAAGGGAACAGCCTTCGGCTGCCCCCAAACCCCCACCCAACGGCGTCATGTTGCGAGCCCTTTCGCCTGCGGCTCCGGCGGGCGTTTTGTTGGATCCAATCAACTTTATTTTGGATCCAAAGAAACTTATTTTGGATCCAACAAAAACTATCCTGTCCCCCATAAATCAACCGTATGTGACATCTGTAAAAGGTATACGGCATATTCATTATTACGCGATTGATTTTAAAAATATCATGTATGGCTGTATTTATTTTGCCGTCCGTCTCTGCATAGAACC
>JAITHF010000135.1 GCA_031280115.1 Spirochaetaceae bacterium
CGGGTTCAGACCGCTGACGAGGAGGTGCTTGCCGGCGGGACCGCGGTTATCACTGACGCAGGGCGCACAGGCTCCGCCGAGTCCGTGGGCGGCGCGGACATAGGCTCCCGTATTCAGGAATATCTTACAGGCATCCCTAACTGGACGAAAGAGGCCTGGGCGAGGCCGGAACTTCAGGGGGTCATCATTGACCTTGCGGAAGACGGGACGGCCCGGGCTATCGAGCGCGTCCGCCATCCGGTTCCCGCGCCGCCTGAAACCGGCCATTGCAAGCCGGCGTAGCCCGCCGCGGCCTATCCGAGAAGGCCGATGAGAAACAGGGAAAGCTGGGGCAGGTAGGTTACGAGGATAACCACCGCAAGCTGGATGAGCATGAACGGGAACACATAGCGGCATATCTTGATAAAAGGCGTGTTGAACCGGTAGGCTGCCAGAAACAGGTTCATCCCCACAGGGGGGGTGAGAAAGCCCACCTCAAGGTTGGTGATAAAGATAATCCCCAGGTGCGCCGGCTCGATACCGTAGGCAAGGCCCACCGGAATTACCAGGGGCAGCACAATAAGGATCGCCGAGAAAATGTCCATCAAGCAGCCCACCGCAAGAAGCGCCAGGTTAAGGAGCAGCAGGAAGACGTATTTCGAGTGCACCGCCCCCTGCATCCAGCGCACCAGATTCTCAGGCGCCTGGGTGTCAACGATATAATAGGACAGGGCTTGGGACAAGGCGAGGATGGACAGGACCCCGCCTATAATGGGAACCGCTTTGGCGAATACCTTCGGCACATCCTTCAGCCCAAGGTCCCGGTGGATGCAGACTTCCACGATAAAGATATACGCCACCGCCACCGCGCCGATTTCTATGATAGTAAGGATCCCTGAAAAATATCCGGCAATGAGCAGGAACGGCAGGGCTATCTCAAAGCCCGCGCGTTTCAGCGCGGCGCCGGCGCGTTTGAGGTTAAACGGCTCCACCGGTATCTTTGTTTTAACCGAAGCGGCCACGCCGAAGGCAACCACCGCGCTGACAAGGAGTATGCCCGGCACGATTCCCCCCAGAAACACATGAAATATATTGGTCATACTGGCGGTTCCCACAAGGATAATGGGGATGCTCGGAGGGAAGAGGAGGCCGATGCTCCCTACTGAAGTTAAAAGCCCGATGGAAAACCGGTCTTTGTACCCTGCGTCCTTTAAGATGGTGTGGAGGATGCCGCCCAGCGCCAGAACCGTAACCCCGGAAGCGCCGGTAAAGGAGGTGAAAAACGCGCAGATAACCACGGTCGCCGCAATCATGCCCCCGGGCAGCCAGCTGAAAAGGCTCCGGAAGGTCTCAACCAGCCGCTCGCCGGCTTTGCTTTCAGATAAGAAAAAGCCCGTGAGGGTAAAGAGGGGGATGGCGATGAAACTGTCTTTCGTGAGGGTCGTATAGACTTGGTTGGCCACCACGTCGATCTCCCCGCCTGCGGCTTGGATGAGGATGAGGGACAGGCCCCCTAGCACCACGAACAGCGGTGCCCCGGCCAGAGCCGCGGCAAGGAGCAGGAGGACTGCCGGCGCTTTGGCGTAATAGGCAAGGTCGAAATACCTCTCGGTAAGGGCGTAGGCCCAATCCGGCAGGTTAAAGCCCCAGAGCGCCTTTGCGACCATGGGGAACGAAAAGACAATGCCGGCGGTGATTGCAAGCGCCGGAAAGAGCCGTTTCCAGCCTTTCACCGGCGCGGCCAGGGCGAACCGGGCCGCCATAACCGCGTAGCCTACGGGAATGATAAGGGCGAAGGTCCGGTTGGGAATGAGCCCTATCATGCGCGGCGGGGAAAGGCCGATGGCCGCAAAGGATACGCCGGTAAAGGCGATAACCGTGAGGATAAGCGCCGCAAGGAGGCTGTTCCCCAGGGCGACGCGGTTTTTAACCTTCTGGGGGAAGAAGTTCTGCGCCAGCCCGATAGAAAGGTGTTCGCCCCGGGACGTGGCGGCCATGCCTGAAAGAAGCCCTACCATCAAAAGCAGGTGGTTCATGGTTTCAAAAGAAGCGGGAATACTGGTTTTAAAGACCAGGCGGGCCGCCATCTCTGAGACAGGGAGCGCCGCAAGGAGGGCAAGGGACAGATAGCACAGGGTGTTTTCCAGAAGCCCAAGGCCGGAGGGCCTCTTTTCTGTTACTTCCGCTTCCATTGCTTCCATTGCTTATTTACTCCGGTACGCTTTCAGTATGGCTTCGATTTTTCTATAGATATTCTGGTCAAAGGTGGTCCGCAGCAGCGAGGGCATGGCTTTCTCCATGTCGCTGTACCAGAGCGCGGCCTGTTCCTCGCTTATCTGATTGACCGTGAGCCCGTACGAGGCCATGGTCCTCACCGCGTCGGTTTCAAGCCGGCTTATGGACCGGTCTATATCAGCGGCTATCCGCTGGGAAGCCGCGGTAAGCGGCCCTTTATAGGCGTCAGGTATCCGCTGCCACGCCTGCTGGTTAAGGACGATCCCCCCCATAAACGGGGCGATGTTAATGGACGCCATGTGTTTCGTGATGCCGAAGAGCTGCATCCCCCCGACAAATACGGGGCTTTGATACACTGCGTCCACCATGCCGCTGTTGAGGGACACCAGCACGTCGGCATTGTTCACCGGTACAAGCCGGTAGCCCATGCTCTTAAACACCTGGGCAAGTTCCGGCGCTTCCGGGCTGGTTCCCACTGTTTGGCGTTTTAAGTCAGCAGGCACGAAGACCGGCGTCTTTGAGAACAGTTTGACCCACCCTGATTTGGCCCATGTAAGGGTATAAAAGCCCTTCTCGTTTATTTTCGCCTCAAGTTCCGGTTTAAGGGAGGTGAGGACAGCTGCCAGTTCCCCGTCGTCTCTGATAAAAAACGGGGCGCTTAGGGTGATAATTTCCGGTGTTATAAGGTTAAGGCCGAAGGAGGTGAGGACCGCGCCTTGCAGCTGGTTCATTCTGAGTTTCCGCAGCACGTCGTCTTCGCTGCCTGCCACGCCGCCGTGGTAGATTTTAAGTTCCACGGTTCCGCCTGAAATCTTGTCCCATTCGTTTGACATCCGGTTCAGCGCCGCGCCCCAGAACGTATTTTCCGGCACCGGCGACGCGAGTTTTACGGTTATCTTTCTTTGGGCGAAGGCTCTTTCAGGAACAAGTAACGCCGCGATGACGAGCATAAAAGGCAATATTTTTATTTTTTTTATTTTTTTCATACTTTTTATTCTTTTCACGCTTTTCATTTTTCTTTCCCCTCTTCTTAATTTTTATGCTTTCTTAATTCTTGAGGGATACGCTCTTTAATTGCAAGGCCCCTCCCGGAAAACAACAAGAAGTATCGTACCAGAAAAAGATCCCCCCGTCAACAGCCGCAGGCTGTTTCACACCCGCAGGGTGTTTCAACGGCACATCGTACGTTCGCGAGGGTTTGCGGGTACGCGGCTTCCTTGAAGCGGCGCCTCACCGCGCTTTGATGGCGAAAGGGCGCAGCGCAGGAAACCGTTGGTGGGGGGTTTGGGGGCAGCCGGAGGCTGTTCCCTTACGGGAAGTTCGCAAAAGAATACGCGAAACATGAAGCGCCGGCAGCCGGAGGCTGTTTCAGCAATCGTCGTTTGCACTATGAGCCGCGAAACATGAAGCGCCGGTAAAAAAAGCCCCCAAATTCTCTTAAAAAGGCGCGCAGCGCCGATAATTCGTTATATGATAATGATTTATCTGGGGACAGGATGGTTTTGGCTGCCGGCATCCAGCCTTATTCTGCCGGCAAAGAAACTTATTTTGCTAGCAAACAACTTTATTTTGCTGGCAAAGAAACTTATTTTGCTAGCAAACAAACTTATTTTGCTAGCAAACAAACTTATTTTGC
>JAITHF010000145.1 GCA_031280115.1 Spirochaetaceae bacterium
AAACTGGCGGAGCTTTCCAGTAAAGAATCCGAAGGCATCTCTACGGAGATAAAAAAACTGGAAAAGGCCATCGCCCGCATAGGCGGCGCGTCCCAAGAAACCGTTGCGGCGATGAACACTATATTTACCGGTATTAAGGCCCTTGACAGCTCTTTCGCGGTGGTGAACAGCGCGGTTGACGAGCAGGCCGCCGGCGGGGGGCAGATCCTCGCGGCGCTCAAGACCGTTCAGGAGATGACCGGCCAGGTGCGGGACGGGGCGGGCAAGATACGCCAGCAGAGCGGGTCGATACACGCCGAGATGGCCAAACTCAAAGAAACCTCCGCGGAAGTAACCAAGCGCGCCCATGAAGTAAAGAACGCAAGCGGGAGCATCGCCTCGTTCCTCCAGCAGGCCCGGGAAGTCCCCCTCAAAGCCCTGACAGACGCCGGATCAACAGGGCCCGCGTAACCCCCTGCGGCCCCCCTGCGGGGGTTTTTTACATACGCTTTCTGTTTTGCGGCTCATAGTGCAAACTACGGCTGCTGAAACAGCCTCCGGCTGCCTGCGCTGCGCCCATGCGCCTGCAAAGCGCGCTTGAGGCGCCGCACCCTGAAGCCGGCCTGCCTTACGATGCGCCGTTGACACAGCCGCCGGCTGTTTCAGTTGGGAGGCGGCAGGGCCTGGTCTTCCTGCACAATCCGGTCTACCCCTATCACCGTGTCCGGCTGGTCAAGGCTCACGACGCGCACCCCCATCGCCGCTTTGCCCATAACCCTTATGGCGTTTACCTTGAGTTTAATGGATTTGCCGTGGCTGGTGATGCACATAATATCCTCGTTTTCCAGCACCCCCACACAGCCCGCAAGTTCCCCTATCTTCTCGGTGCCTTGATAAATCACCTGCCCCTTGGTGCCTCGGTTGTGGGCGGCGAAATCATTGAACGCCACCCGCTTGCCGTAACCGTGCTTGGACAGAAGGAGCATGGTTGCCTCTTTATCCACCCGCAAAAGCCCTAGAAGCGCGTCCTCTTCCTCAAGGCGCATACCCCATATCCCCCGTGAGAGGCGCCCTGTGCTCCGCACCTGCTCTTCGCTGGTACGCAGGGCCTGCCCGCGGCGGGAAATGAGCATCACCTCGTCGCCGCCGCCGGTAAGAAGGGCGCTCACCAGGCTGTCCCCCTCGTCAAGGGTAATGGCGAAGACCCCCCGGGTTTTGGCATGGACAAACTCGCTGGTCTTCACTTTCTTGACCACCCCCCGGGCAGTCCCCATAAAAAGATAGCGGCTTTCGGAAAACTCCTTGAGGGACACCACCGCGGTAATCTCCTCCTGGGGGGAAACCTGAATGACGCTCTTGATATGCGCCCCTTTGGAGGTTCGGGACCCTTCCGGCACCTGATGCACCTTCATCCAATAGGCTTTGCCCGCGCTGGTGATAAACATGATGTACTCATGGGTAGAGGCCACGAAGATCTGGGTGACAAAGTCGTCCTCCGCCAGTTTCGCGCTCATCATGCCCTTGCCGCCGCGCCCCTGATTCCGGTAGGACGCGACAGGCACCCGCTTTATGTAGCCTAAAGCGGAAATCAGGATCATCATCTCTTCTTTCTGGATAAGGTCTTCCACGTTAAGCTGTTCGACCTCGCCGCCCGCGATTTCAGTGCGGCGCTTGTCCCCGTAGCGCCGGGCTATTTCAGCGGTTTCTTCCTGTATGACGCGCAGCAGTTTCCCCTTGTCCGCCAAAAGGCCGGAGAGATAGGCGATCTCGGCGGCAAGCGCTTCAAGCTCCGCTTTAAGTTTCCCGCTCTCAAGGCCGGTGAGCCGCCCCAGGCGCATATCAATAACGGCCTGGGCCTGTATGTCAGAGAGGAGGAACCGCTCTTTCTGGGCGGCTTTGGCGGCCTGAATATCCTGGGAGCCTTTGATAATGGCAATTACTTCGTCAATATGCGCCAGCGCGGTCATAAGCCCTTCAAGGATATGGGCCCGGTCTTGGGCTTTTTTAAGGTCGTGCCGGGTGCGGCGGGTTACCACCTCCGCCCGATGGTCCACAAAGTGTTTGATAAGGTCCTTGAGGGTAAGGCACTGGGGCTTTCCCTTGACCAGCGCCAGATTGATAACATTGAACGACGACTGGAGGGCGGTGTGGGAAAAAAGCTGGTTCAGCACCACTTTGCATAGGGCGCCCCGTTTAAGCTCGATCACGATACGCACCCCGTCGCGGTCGGATTCGTCATTGGCGCCGGCAATGCTGTCAATAACCTTTTCACGGGAAAGGGAGGCGATGCGCTCAAGGAGGGAGGCTTTGTTCACGCCGTAGGGTATCTCGTTGAAAACAATAAGTTCTTTGCCGCTTTTGCCGCTCTCAATACAAAAACGCCCGCGCATGACGATCTTGCCCCTGCCTGTTTCGTAGGCTTCCTGTATGCCCTGGGCGCCGAAGATGACGCCCCCTGTGGGGAAGTCCGGCCCGGGGATGTGCCGCATAAGGTCTTGGGCGGATAGGTCAGGATTGTCGATATACGCGCAGATACCCGCACAGGTTTCGCTGAGGTTGTGGGGCGCCATGTTGGTGGCCATGCCCACGGCGATACCGCTTGAGCCGTTAATAATAAGGTTAGGGACCGCTGCGGGCAGCACCGACGGTTCTTCCAGAGAGCCGTCATAGTTCGGCGCGAAGTCAACGGTTTCTTTGGCAAGGTCTTGCAGCAGTTCGTCTCCCAATCGGGAGAGCCGGGCTTCGGTGTAGCGGGAGGCTGCGGGCGGGTCCCCGTCAAGGGAGCCGAAGTTTCCCTGCCCCTGCACAAGGGGGTAGCGGAGGGAGAAATCCTGCGCCATCCGCGCCAGCGCGTCATACAAGGAGGCGTCGCCGTGGGGGTGGTACTTCCCCATAGCGTCGCCGGTGATACGGGCGCTCTTTTTCGTGGCCGCCCCGGGGCGCAGGCCGAGCTCGTCCATTGAATAGAGCAGCCTTCTATGCACCGGTTTAAGCCCGTCCCGCACATCCGGCAGGGCCCGGGCCACAATAACAGACATGGCGTAGTTGAGGTACGCGGTTTTTACTTCGTCTTCAATAGCGATAGGGATAATTTTAGCCACAGAACAGCATCCTTTCATCAATATATAGCATACTAACGGGGTGAATATAGCAAAATCCCGCCCCCCCGTCAACCCCCGAAAGGGGTTTCACGTGCTTCTTGCGGCGAGCGGGTTTGCGGGTTTAGTCACCCCCTGCGGGGGTTTCACGTGCTTCCTGTTGCGGGAGGGCCTGCTATTTTAGTCACAACCCCGAAGCGGCGCCTCAGCGGAATTCGCAGGCGGAAGGGCGCGGGGCAGGAAGCCGTTGATTGGGGGTTTGGGGGCAGCCGAAGGCTGTTCCCTTACGCGAAGTTAGCAAAAGAAGCCGCAAACCATGAAGCGCCGGCAGCCGAAGGCTGTTCCCTTACGCGGAGTTCGCACAAAGAGGCGTAAAACATGAAGCGCTGATAAAAGATCCCTCCGCATCCTCTTAAAAGAGGCGCGAAAGCGCCGATAATTCATTATATACTAATGACGTCTATGGGTATGGGAAAGGTTTTCCGGTGAACCGGAAAGGTTTGCGCGGGGACGCGCAAGGTTTGCGCGGTAACGCGCAGGGTTTGCGCGGTAACGCGCAGGGTTTGCGCGGTAACGCGCAGGGTTTGCGCGTGAACCGGAAAACTTGTTTTGAGAGCAAAAAAACCGGTTTTCCTGACGCGCTCTGTTTTTATATCGGCGCTTCCGCGCCTCTTTGGGAAGAATTTGGGGGAACCAGTTCCCCCAAACCCCCAACCAGTGCGACGTGTGCAGCGCCCGTGCGTTTGCGAATTCCGCTGAGGCGTTGCTTCAGGGCCGGCAATGCGGTAAAAAAAGAAAAACCGTCTGAGGTCTGCCCGATCCTCAGACGGTTATAAGTGGGCGGGTTAGGGCGCCCTGGGAACCAGCGGCGCCCGCCGGAGCGCCGTGTTAATCGTTGGTTACCTCTTTCTTAATCTCCACCGGATTAGTCGCGGACGGCGTGATGGTGTTTCCCGTGTCCGCGCCTATAATCGAGCCGAGTTTTATACCATTGCCGCTTTCAGCATCTGCCTTGAATGTTATATTGCTCCCGACAGTTGCGTCTTTAATCCCCTGATTACTGGTCATGAGAGTGATCTTCGCGCTATCCACGATAATCACCGCGTCCGCGCCTTGCAGCGTGAGTATGCCGCTCTGTTCGATTTGGATCATGCCGTTGGCCTCAAGATCAACTGTTACGCTTTCGATAACCGCGCCGGCAGCAGCGGTTCCCGCAATGGTGATGGCCGCGTCCGCGCTGCCGACAGCCAGTTTCGCGTCGTTTGCGCTTCCGCTGATTTTACTCCCTCCGGCCAAGCCCTTGAAAGACACGGTTTTGGCGCTGGTCAGCGTGGCGTTCGTGGCGCCTATAATCTTGAAGGCCCCTGCCGGCGTGCTTCCCACGTCAATACTGCTGGTGCTGTCAGCAAAGGTGATAACCTTGGCGTCAGCCAGCGCCAGGGTCTTGTTGTCCGGCACGGTTATAGTCTCGCCCCCGGCAATAGCGGCATCCGCGTCCAGGGTTACCTCCCCAACATGGGTGATAGCCCCGTTAATTTTAGCCGCGCTTGGGGTAGACGCTTTAAGGGATACGCTGGTAATCAGCCCCTTATCATTGAAAGCCGCCTCGTCGGCGTCCGTAAGGCCGCCGGACCCGCCGAATACCGCGATAAGCTGCGCGTCAAAGACCGGGTCAAGCCCAATGTCCCCTGACGGCGCGCCGTTGGTCGGATAATACGCCGCCGTGCCAGGAGCGGTGCTGCCGTCAAACTTCAGTTCCCCTCCGCTGAGAGGAGACGTGTTGTTGACTTTATACACCGCGCCGGCAGTGATGGGAACCACCACCGCCGTACCGGAAGCCACGGCCCCAAGGCCGCCGATTTCACCGTTCAGGGCGTCTTCCGCGATTTTCACCGTAATTTGATTAACCCCGCTGAGGAGCTTCCCGTCTGCGGCGGGCGTTCCCGCAGCATCCAGGTTCTTCACCCAGAGCGCCGGGGCGCCGTTTATGGCATCAGCAATGAAAACCGGCGTACCCGAAGGCGCGTGGTAGCCCGCAGGCGGCGCGGCAGCGGCGGTGATAAGCGCCTCTTTCCCGTCCGCCTTGATGTAGACATGGAGGCCGTCCTTGAACGACCCGCCCGCGCCGGCTCCGCCGGTTATCTTGAGCGCGTTGTGGCCGTTTTGAACCTCAAAAACCGGAGAGGTTTTGCCTTCAACATCGCTGCCGCCGCCGGGGCCGTCTTTTTTGGAACCGCCGCTTTCGCTGTCGCATCCGGCCAGCATAAGGGCGAATGACAGCGCCGCCGCCATTCCTGTACATAAAATCTTGAAACGTTTCATTATGGTATATCCTCCTCTTGATAGATATACGTTTATTAAAAAAGCCTGTTAGACCGCGTTACCGCGCCAAACAACGTCTGGCGCTTGGGCAGATAGGTATTGCTCCTGTCAGGCTTCTTTTTTCGGTGTGCGTGGTGGTTTTTCAGAATACCGCCGCGCCTTGCAGGGTTCGTGAGGGAGAAACCGGAAGCGCTGCCCTGCCGGAGGGTTCCGGCGGGTCTTCGCTGTTCCGGTAATGCCCGCTCTTGGGGCGTGCTGGCTGTGTTCATATAAACTCCGTTGCTGGTGAGGGGGCGCCCGCCGCGGCGCGTTCCCGCGATGAGGGCTTTTCCCGCGATTTTGTCGAAGCAAAAATTTTTATAAATAGTTATTCGGCGCCTGCCGTATCCATAGAGGCAGCCCGCTAAAATCCATAGGTTTGTTTTATGCGGTTAAGAATGACGGGCCTTTCGCTCTGCCCTGGTTTGGCTTTCTTTTTTGTCCTGCATTTTTTTTAACTCCCTGATTATTTTTAATTTTAGTTTCATAGGCGTCGTCCGCCGGTTTTTTTGCGCCGCGCTTTGGGGCCGCCGCTTTTCAAAAACCCTCAGTCCATCTGTACTTAACTATATCCCGGGCCGCTCAATTTTTCCAATGTTTCCTAAAATTTTTTTTCCCCCCTGCGGGCAGCCGAAGGCTGTTTCACCCCCTGCGGGGGATTCACGTGCTTCTCGCGGCGATAGGGTCTGCGGGTTTAGTCACAACCCTGAAGCGGCGCCTCAGCGGACTTCGCAGACGAAAGGGCGCGAGGCAGGAAGCCTTTGGCTGGGGGTTTGGGGGAACTGGTTCCCCCAAAAACTCTTAAAAGAAGCGCGAAGCGCAGCGCTCATACCAAAAAAACATAAAGCCCCGCAGCCTGCGGCGGCTCGGAAACCCCCATTCGGCTAGGCCAGCCGCTGCGCTCCTTAAACTGCCGCTTTACAAAGTCCGCAAATCCTATAGAATGGGTTTTATGGATATACTGGCAGCTAAGCCTGTCTCAAAACCTCGTGTTTCAGTGAGATATAAGCCTCCAGCTTCGGCTCCCGTGGATTTAAATGGGATTTTTTTGATGATATGTATGAAAATACGGATTATTTGACCAAACAAATTATTACATATATAGGGAACAAACGTTCCCTTTTAGATTTTATCACAAAAGGA
>JAITHF010000179.1 GCA_031280115.1 Spirochaetaceae bacterium
GTGCAAACGGCGGCTGCTGAAACAGCCGGAGGCTGCCGGCGCTTCATGGTTTGCGGCTCATAGCGCAAACCACGGCTGCTGAAACAGCCGGAGGCTGCCCCCAAACCCCCAACTAACGGCTGCCTGCGCTGCGCCCGTGCGCCATCGAATCCCGCTGAGGCGCAACTTTAAGCGATCCCTGCACCAGAAACCCGGCCTGCCGTACCTTGAGTCACGAAAACAGCCTTCGGCTGCCCGCAGGGGGTGGCGCTTGGGGCGAAGATAGGTTAAGATAAACTGTATGTATCATAGGCAGCAGGCTTTCGATGCCGGGCCGTATCCGGCCAAAGCGCAGAGAAAACAAAAAGCGGCTGCCTCACCGGATATGAAATAAATATGAAAAGACAGGCGTTATTTATAGACGATATAACGGTTCAAGGCAGCTATTTCGCCGTAACCATCCGCTCTCCAGTGGCAGGGGGGCGGCTCATTGATATTAATCCCCCCTCAATGCCAAGCTCCTATACCCTTATCCGGGCTGAAACCATCCCCGGGGACAAACAGCTGCCGGACTTTCCCGTGCCGGTCCTGGCGTCCCAAAACCTCTCCTATATCGGCGAGCCTGTGGCTGTCCTTGTAGGGCCCCAAGAGGGAAGGCTGCGGGACTACGCGAGCCGGTGCCGGGTTATTGCCGAGGAAAAAACCCCTGAGCCGGCGCTCTTTCTTGAACGGGTAATTGCGGACAACACCGGCGCCGCAGACCGCCCCGGGCCGGAAACAGCAGGCCCGCCGGACGGGGAGGGCTGTACCGCGCAAACAGAGAAAACAGAGAAAATAGAGAAAATAGAGAAAATAGAGAAAAAAATCCGCGGCGCCTATGCCACGGGCATCCAGGAGCATTGGTACGCCGACCCCCACGGCGCGGTGGCGGCCTATTCGCCGGAGGAGGCGCGGATAACCGTGTACACCGCAAGCCAGTGGGTCTTTCATGTGCGGCGCTCGGTGGCGCGGGTTTTGGGCATACCGGACAAAACCGTGCTGGTTCAGCCCGCCTGGATAGGGCTGCACCTTGACGGGAAAATATGGTATCCCTCGCTTGTGGCCTGCCACGCGGCGCTTGGGGCCTTTATCGCCAAGAAGCCGGTGAAACTCATCTTGACCAAAGAGGAGGACTTCCGGTATTCCCCCAAACGGAACGCCGCGTCCATCGAGATTACAAGCGCCCTGGGGAGCCGGGGGGAGGCGGTGGAAACCGCTGTTACCGCCTCGGTGGACCTGGGCGCCCAAGGTATCTTCGCCGAAGAGATCTTGGACAGAACCTGCCTCGGATGCCTCGGGGCGTATCATCTGGGCAGGGTGCGCCTTGAGGCAAAGGCCGCGGGCACCGCTATCCCGCCTCAGGGCCCGCTTTCAGGGTTCGGCCTGTCCCAAGGGTTTTTCGCCCTTGAACGGCAGGTCTCCCGAATCGCCGATTCCCTGGGCCAGGATCCGGCGGAGTGGCGGAAACGGAACCTCCGGCGCGGCGGGGACCTTGCCATAGGGGTCCCGCTTGAAACGCCGCCCCTTGAGGATATTATCAACGAGGCTGCGAGAGGCGCTGATTATTACCGGAAGTGGTCGGCCTATGAGCTTTTGAGGCAGTGCCGGCGGGATTCTCTTTGGAAAGAGCGGGACGAGCCTATCCGGGGCATCGGAATCGCGGCGGCGTATCAGGGGAGCGGCTTTCTGTACAGTTATAACCGCGCGGATGAGGGGGTTTATACGGTTGAGGCCGCGCTGGATCGGGACGGGTTTCTGGAAATCAAGGCCAGCGTCATCTCCGCCAATTATTCCCATATCAGGATGTGGCGGGAAATGGCGTCAGAGATACTGGCGCTTGAGGGGGAGCTTATACGGATTAACCTGGGTAATACGGATACGGCCCCTGATTCCGGCCCGGGAACCAATTCGCGGAACATAGGCGCCATAACCCGCCTTGTAGAGGGCGCGTGCAGGGCCCTGCAAAAAGAGCGGCTTAAGGCGGAGCCGCCGCTGGCTGTCCGCCAGTCCTCGTCGCCGCTCTGGAAAATACCCTGGGAAGGGAAAACCCCCGGGCCCTGCGGGGGCAGGCGCTTTGACCAGCAGGCGCTTGCGGACCTTGCCTGGGGCGCGGCGGCGGTTGAGGTGGAGATTGACCCTGTGTCGTATACGCCGCGTATCCGGGGGGTCTGGCTCGCGGTGGACTGCGGCAGGGTTCTTGCGGAGGAACGGGCCCGGCTCACCCTTATCCAGTCAACTATTCACGCCCTGGGCTGGGCTTCGCGGGAAGAGCTTTACTATACAGGCGGGGTTATTCCGGACCCCCTCTTTTATACCTATGATATACCGCCTCCTTCGGATATCCCGCCGATACGGGTCTCGTTTATCAAGCGGGAATCTTCCCGGGCCAAAGGCATCGAGGAGCTTCCGTTCAGCACGGTTCCTGCGGCGTATATCCAGAGCGTCTCTCAGGCGCTGGACCATCCTTTTGAGGCCATCCCCTTACACGCCCGCGCTATTTGGGAAACCGGAAAACTTGCGCGGCAGGAGCCGGTATGACTGTGGGATTTATGCTCAACGGCGAAGAGGTGATTACCCAGTCAGACGCGAACACCCGCCTTTCTGCCATCCTGCGGGGGACTTTCGGGCTTCTTGAGACAAAGTCGGGCTGTTTAATCGGGCAGTGCGGCGCCTGTTCGGTTATCTTTAACGGCAAGCTGGTAAAATCGTGCCTGGTGCCGGCGTTCCGCGCTGACCGCAGCGAGATTATCACCATCGAGGGCTTTGCCCGGTCTGACGAGTACGGGGACATTATACGGGGCTTTGAGAAAGCCGGCGTGGAAACCTGCGGGTACTGCCATACTGGGAAGGTTTTAACAGTGGAGAGCATCCTTGCAAGGCAGATGGCACAGGCCCGCTCGGAGATACTCGCCGCCTTTTGGGGCATACGGTGCCGCTGCACCGAACCTGAGAGCCTTGTGGAGGCGGTTCTCTCTTCGGCGGATATGCGGCAGCGGAGAATTTATGGACGATCCTCGTAACCAGCTCTTTTTCCCCGCCGCGTTTCAGGAACTTTTCCAGCACTGGGAAAAGGCGCCTGACGCGGTTCCCTTTGCCGGCGGAACCCAGCTCCTGCGGCAGTGCGGGGCCTGGGCCCAGAATATCCCCCGAAACGTGCTTTCCCTGCACCGGCTTGAGGACCTGCACCGGGTTACCCGCAATGAGCGGTATCTTGAGATAGGCGCGATGGTTACGCTCAACGAGATTATCAATCTGGGGAAAATCGTGCCGGAGGTATTTATCCGCTGCCTTTCAGAGATAGGGGGCATCCAAATCAGGAATCTTGCCACCATAGGCGGGAATATCTGCGCCAAACCGTTCCGGCTTGACACGGCGGCGCCGCTTGCCGCGCTGGACGCGCACTGCGAGCTGCGTACCGCCTCCGGCGTCCGGTGGATTCCGGCGGCGCGGTTTTTCAGCGCTGCTGAGGAGCGCCCGCCGGGTCCTCAGGAGCTTCTTACCAGAGTCCGCGTGCCTTTGGAGCAGTGGGATTATTCGCTGTACAAGAAGTTTCGGAACCCGCCCCATGACAGCGGCGGCGCTGTTATGGTGTTTATGCTGCGGAGCCAGAAAAACGTGCTTACCGATATACGGCTCGTGTTTTCCGGCAGTTCTATCCTGCGGGACCGGAACAGCGAGACCCTGCTTATCGGCAAGGCCCTTCCTCTTGAAAGGCGGGACGTGCATAGTTTTGTTGAGCAGTGGGAGCGCGCCATGCTTCCTGCGGGGTCTTTAGAAATACAAGATTTCCTGCGGGAACGTATTATAAACTTTATTGAAACGAATCTCCTCACCCTCACTGACTAACCCCCTGCGGGGGATTCACGTGCTTCTCGCGGCGGGAGGGTTTGCAATTTTAGTCACAACCCTGAAGCGGCGCCTCAGCGCGCTTTGATGGCGCACGGGCGCGAGGCAGGAAGCCTTTATGGGTGGTTTGGAGGGTCTATGACCCTCCAAATTCTCTTAAAGAGGCGCGAAAGCGCCGGTAATTTTTAATATACCAACAGAGCACGGCAGGAAAACCGGTTTTTTTGCCAGCAAAATAAGTTTTTTTGCCAGCAAAATAAGTTTTTTTGCCAGCAAAATAAGTTTGTTTGCTAGCAAAATAAGTTTGTTTGCTAGCAAAATAAGTTTTTTTGCCAGCAAAATAAGTTTGTTTGCTAGCAAAATAAGTTTGTTTGCTAGCAAAATAAGTTTGTTTGCTAGCAAAATAAGTTTGTTTGCCAGCAAAATAAACTATCCTGTCCCCGCATAAATCATTATGTTATAACGAATTACCGGCGCTTCGCGCCTCTTTGGGAAGAATTTAGGGGCTTTTTTTACCGGCGCTTCATGGTTTACGGCTCATAGTGCAAACGACGACTGCTGAAACAGCCGGAGGCTGCCCCCAAACCCCCGCTAAAGGCGTCATGCGCTGCGCCCTTTCGCCATCGAAGCGCGGTGAGGCGCCGCTTCTGGGTTGTGACTAAACGTGCGAACCCGCTCACCGCAGGAAGCACGTGAAACAGCCTTCGGCTGCGCAGGGGGTGGTAATAATTTTGAAAAAGGTATATGCTTTTTGGTATGGGCGGAACCGGGGAAGAGGCGGCGCTGGAGGCGGCGCTTAATAGGATGATTTTTTCTCCTTCAGGCTGGCGGGGCGTGTTTGCCGAGCATGAAGAAAGCCCGTCCCCAGCCGTTGGCGCCGCGTACCGCGTCATAGCCGCCGCAGCCGCCGCCGCCTTTGCCCGCTGCCTCAAGGACCGGAAGGATTTTCACCCGCCGGCGCCGGCAGTCATTCTGGGCATGGACACCCGCCCCACCGGCAGGGCAGCGGCAGACGCCATGATCCGCGGGTTTATCCAGAGCGGGTGCGCCGTGCGCTTCGCCGGCGTTACCGCCGCGCCTGAAATCATGGCCTATGCCCGCGAAGCCGGAAAGACCGGCAATGCCCAAGGCTTCGCCTACATCTCCGCCAGCCACAACCCTATCGGCTATAACGGGTTTAAGTTCGGCCTTGTTGACGGCGGCGTGCTGGACCCGGAGGAATCAGCGGCGCTTACCGCTGGTTTCCGCGACTTTATGGCAGCGCCGGACAGAATAGCCCGGGCAGAGGCCCTGCTGTGCCGGGCAAAAAGCCCCCAAGCCCTGGCCGCGGTCTACGATGCCTCCCCGCTGATTAAAAACGAAGCCTACGCCGCCTATCTTGCCTTTACCCAAACAGTAAACCTCGGCGGGGATGCAGGGCCCGCGCTTGCCCGGGCGCTGAAAACCGCCCCTCTGGGAATCGCCGTGGATTTCAACGGCTCCGCCAGAGCCGCGTCGATTGACCGGGCGTTCTTTACCGGCCTGGGAGTGAGGTGGCACGCCATAAACGACACCCCCGGGGCCATTGCCCACCGTATCCTGCCGGAAGGCGCTTCCCTTGACCCCTGCCGCTCGTTCCTTACAGAAATCCACCGGGAACATCCAGAGGTTGTGCTGGGGTATGTGCCGGACTGCGACGGGGACCGGGGCAATGCGGTCATCTGGGACGAGGAGCGCGCTTCGGCGCGGAGCCTTGAGGCGCAGGAGGTCTTTGCCCTTGCCTGCGTAGGGGAGCTCGCCCACCTGGTCTGGACAGGGGAACTCTCCTATAACCCTGACGGAACCGCCCGTACCAAGGCGGCAGTGGTGGCCAATGACCCCACCTCGCTGCGTATCGACCGGATTGCCCGGGCCTTCGGCGTGTCAGTGTTCCGCGCTGAAGTGGGGGAGGCAAACGTGGTGTCTCTGGCGCGGCGCCTGAGGGAGCAGGAAGGGTATATAGTGCGTATTCTTGGCGAAGGGTCCGCAGGCGGCAGTATTACCTACCCGTCTTTGGTCCGGGACCCTCTGTCCTCGGTGATGGCGCTGCTCAAACTCCTCGCCATACGCACAGAAGGCGGCGCCAAGGGCTTTTTCGACTGGTGGCGCTTCCTTTCGGGTAATAAGGCGGCGTGCCAAAAGGATTTTTCCCTTGCAGACCTGCTGAAATCCCTCCCCCCGTTTGTTACCACCGGTTCTTCCGCTGAAGAAGCGGCGCTCACGGTCAAATCCCTCGACCACGCGGCGCTGAAGGACCGGTATCAGGCGGTATTCCTGCGGGAATGGGAGGCGGAGAAGGAGGGCCTCAAAAGGCGCTACGGAATAAGCGGCTGGTCCGCGGCGTCTTATCAGGGAACGGAAGAGAAACGGGGGATTACCCGTTTCGGAGCGGCTGGCAAAGGGGGCCTTAAAATCACCTTTACCAATAATGCAGGCAATCAGGCCGCGTGGATATGGATGCGCGGTTCCCGCACAGAGCCGGTGTTCCGGCTTATGGCCGACGCGGAAGGGCCGGACCCGGGCCTTGAACGGTATCTTATCGCGTGGCAGCGGCGGATGGTTGCCGAAGCGGACGCATGACGCGCGGCGCCCTGCGCGCCGTAACCGCGCCATAATATAAGGAAAACAAACATGGGTATACGGGGAGAATTATTTTCAACACAGGTTAAGCTGCCAAACAGGACCTATTTTTTTAACGTGAAAGAAAACCGCATGGGAGACCTCTATCTTAACGTTGTCGAGAGCAAGGGGCGGGAAAGCGGCGGTTTCGAGCGCCAGTCGGTGATAGTCTTTGCCGAAGACCTTGCGGAGTTTCTGGCAGGGTTTGACGAATCCCTGCGGGCCATGGAACGGCAGGGCAAACAGCGGAACAAGCCTGCGGGCCCGCAAAAAGAGGCCGGCGAGCCCCGGGAAGGCGAGCCCCGCCGGAGGCCCCGTCAGGTCAAAGCCGTAAGGCGGGAGTATTAGCCCCCGCAGAGGAGGGGGGCGCAGGGCGCCTGCGCTTCCTGTTTCGCGCCTTCTTTTGCGAACTCTGCGTAAGGGAACAGCCGCGCCCTGCCCCAGGGGGCGTTATTTTGGATACAAACAACTTTATTTTGGATACAAACAACTTTATTTTGGATACAAAGAAACTTATTTTGGATACAAACAACTTTATTTTGGATACAAGAAAACTTATTTTGGATACAAACAACTTTATTTTGGATCCAAGAAAACTTATTTTGGATACAAAATAAACTATCCTGTCCC
>JAITHF010000243.1 GCA_031280115.1 Spirochaetaceae bacterium
CTGAGGCCCCCCACCCGCGTCTCTCCCCCCCCCGGGGGCGGGCGGCGGGCTTTTTGTGGGGGGTGTGGGGGGTTCCACCCCCCCCCCATAAACTCTTCAAGAGGCGCGAAAGCGCCGATAATTCGTTATATACTAAGGATTTATACAGGGACAGGATGGTTTTTTTGGATCCAAGAAACGTTATTTTGGATCCAAAATAACGCCCGCCGGAGCCGTCGGCGGAAGGGCCCGGGCCAGGGGACGGCGGCGGCGTTCAGTATCCCCGGGCCATCCGTGCCTCTTCAAGCCATTTCGTGACGCCGGCATTGTTCGGATCCAGGCGCAGGGCGGCATTGAAGTCGTCGACGGCGCGGTCGTAATCCTTCTTTAAGTAATACGCAACGCCCCGATTGAAGCAGGCTTTGGCATAGTTCGGGTTGAGGCGCAGGGCCTCGGCGTAGTCAGCAATAGCGCGGTCAAAGTCCCCTTTTATAGCATACGCGCTGCCCCGGTTGTAGGAGGCGCCGGCATGGTCAGGGTCCAGGCGCAGGGCCTCGGCGTAGTCAGCAATAGCGCGGTCAAAGTCCCCTTTGGTGTAATACGCATTGCCCCGGTTGAAGGAGAATTCAGCATTGCCGGGGGGTAAGGTTTCGGTGTGTCCATAGGCTTAATAT
Organism: Spirochaetaceae bacterium; assembly: GCA_031280115.1. Lineage (GTDB taxonomy): Bacteria > Spirochaetota > Spirochaetia > Treponematales > Breznakiellaceae > JAITHW01. Next base: position 654 of record JAITHF010000243.1, read on the forward strand.
GCCGGTTTTCTAAGATGCCCGCAAGCCCTATTCGGCTCCGAGGCGCAGGGATCATAAAAACCGGACGCCGTATCTTGTACACGATTTGTCTCTAACCGTACACGGTTTACGTCATTCTGTCGACGGAATACGATGCCCTGTCCCTAGACAACTCATTATCGTATAGCGGCTTACCGGCGCTTCCGTTTTGCGCCTTCTTTTGCGAACTTGGCGTAAGGGAACAGCCTCCGGCTGCCCCGCAGGGGGTTTATTAAGGGGGGGACTTTTTGTATTATTAAAACTATGGAACCTTTGTACGCTATGCCGGCGCGCCCCCTCCTGTGCATCCTGTGCTTTTTTAACCTCCTTAGGCTTCCTGCCGGCGCGGATACCTTTACTTTCAGAGCCGACCGGATGACCGGCGGGCGCTCTTCAGGACGGGAGGTTACGGTTTTGACCGGCGCCGCTGAAGTGCGCTCTGACAGCCTCATCCTGAAAGCGGAACGCATTGAGATCCACGGGGATAACAACCAGTTTATCGACTGCACAGGCGGCGTGTGGGGGCGGGACGAGGACAAAGATATTCTGTTCCAGACCGACCGCCTGCGCTACGACCGGAAACTTAAAATCGCCCGCCTTGAAGGGAACGCCACCCTTGAGGACCGCAAAAATGATATTGTGGCCAAAGGGCGGTTCATAGAATACGACGACCAGACAGAGGTTACGGTCTTTCAGGTGGCGGTGCGGCTTTTCAAAGACACGATGGTCTGCCGCGCGGACCATGCGGTCTACCGCAGAACCGAGAAAATCCTCGACCTCTCCGGATTTCCTGTGGTATACAAAGAGGACGACCAGTTCAAAGCGGACCGGATACGGGTTGACCTTGAAACCGACGATGTTGCCATGCAGGGCGCCGTGTCCGGCTCCATAAAGGATTAGCCTGTGGCAGAAGAAGGCTTGCCCGATACACCCGGGGGCGGACAGGAGGCGGAGTGCCGGGCGCTTATAGTGGTGAAACACCCCCTGGCGGTAGCGGAACAGGGGCGGGCGGAACCGGAGGAGGCCCACGCCCTGGGGGTGTCGGGCCTTCGCAAGCGGTTCGGGCGCAAAGAGGTGGTGAAAGGGGTTACGTTCTTCATGCGGAACGGGCAGGTGGCAGGGCTTCTCGGCCCGAACGGGGCGGGAAAGACCACCATATTTTATATGATAGTGGGCTTTTACCGCCCTTCTGCGGGGCAGGTGCTTATGGACAGGTATGACATAACCGCAAAGCCCATGTACCAGCGGGCGCGCCGGGGCATCGCCTACCTTCCCCAGGAAGCGTCGATTTTCCGTAAACTCACGGTGGAGCAGAATATCTGGGCCATACTTGAGAGCCGCAGGGACATAGGCAAACAGGAAAAGCGGGTGAAACTTGAGTCCCTTTTAGACGAGTTCGGAATCGGGCGGCTCCGCAGGCAGTACGGCTACACCCTTTCAGGCGGGGAGCGGCGGCGCACCGAAATCGCCCGGGCCCTTGCCACGGAGCCTAAGTTCCTGCTTCTGGACGAGCCTTTCGCGGGCATAGACCCTATCGCGGTCTATGAGATAAAACAGATTATCCGGCGCCTTGCGGACAAAGGCATCGGGATACTCATTACGGATCATAACGTGCGGGACACCCTTGAAATCACTACCGAAGCGTTTATTATCAATACCGGCGCCATTGTCGCCCAGGGGGGCAGGGAGGCTATTCTTGAGAACCAGATGGTCCGGGATGTGTATCTGGGATCAGAGTTCAGAATGTAAGGGAACGGCAAAACAGGAAGGGTTGTATTTTTTCTCATTCCATTTTACCTTTTTACCTTGTATCTGACCAATAGAAACAGGAGATGAGGATTACTATGCGCTTAAACAGTCAGGAATTGCGAAATACCGCGCTCTGGGAAAAAGCCGGCATCGAGCTGCCCCGCTTTGACCGGGACGCCATGATAGCGGCTACCCAAGCCGGCCCGGAATGGGTGCATTTCGGGGCGGGCAACATCTTTCGGGCGTTTCTTTCCGCGCTCCAGCAAGACTTGCTCGACAAGGGCATGGCAAAGACCGGTATTATTGTGGCCGCAGGCTACGACGGGGAAATCATTGACCGGATTTACCGGCCCTACGACAACCTTTCCCTCTTGGTTACGCTGAAAGCGGACGGCGCGGCCCGCAAGCGGGTGCTGGCCAGCGTTGCCGGCGCGCTGCGTATGGATAAGGCCGAAGATTTTGAGCGGCTTAAAAGCATCTTCCGCTCCCCCTCCCTTAAAATGGCCAGCCTTACTATTACCGAAAAGGGGTATAACCTGGCCGGCTGGAAAGGGGAGCCCCTGCCGGAAGCGGCGTCTGATTTCAACACGGGCCTTAAAATGCCCAAAAACTATATCGGCAAACTGGCGGCGCTGTGCTACGAGCGCTATCTTGCAGGAAGGCTGCCCCTTGCGCTGGTGAGCATGGATAACTGCTCCCACAACGGGGACCGGCTTTTTAACGCGGTAGAGGCGTTTGCCGCCAAGTGGACTGACCGGGGGTTTACGGACCACGGGTTTCTCGATTATATATGGTACCATAAAACGGTTTCTTTTCCCTGGACCATTATAGATAAATTTACCCCCGGCCCTGTCGGCGGGGTG
>JAITHF010000292.1 GCA_031280115.1 Spirochaetaceae bacterium
TTGGCGACCTTTTCATCACCATTCAAGAACGGGAAGTTGCCAGACTGTCCCTGCAAGCGGATTATTTTCTCGCTCAGGGAACCTTGTACACAGACCTTATTGAAAGCGGGAAAGGGGTGGGAGCCAAAGCCCGCCTTATCAAAAGCCATCACAACGTAGGAAGCCCGCTTGTGCAGGCCAAACGGAAAGCTGGCAGGATTATCGAGCCTCTTGACCGGCTTTATAAGGACGAGGTGCGCCGGCTCGGCGGGATTATCGGTTTGGATTCAGAGGTGATTAACCGGCATCCTTTTCCGGGGCCTGGACTTGCGGTTAGGATTATCGGGGAAGTTACTAAAGAGAAATGCGCGGTACTGAGAGAAGCAGACGCGGTATATATAACGGAACTGAAACGCCGGCGCCTCTACGACAAAATATGGCAGGCTTTCGCGGTGCTGCTTCCGGTCAGGTCCGTGGGCGTCGCCGGAGACGAGCGTAAATACGGCTGGGTTCTCGCGCTCCGGGCGGTTGTCAGCGCCGACGGCATGACCGCAGATGTGTATCCCTTTCTCATGGGAGATATTATCGAAATTGCCACTATCATCACCAACACGGTTGCCGCCATCGGTCGAGTTGCCTACGACATTTCAAGCAAGCCTCCCGCGACTATCGAATGGGAATAATACAGCGCCTGCGTTTTTTTAAAAGACAGAGAGAAATCGCGGTTTTTTCACGTTTCCCTGTAATCCGGCGCCGAGTCCGGTTTGACAAAAAAGACCTAAACTTTATACTTAAAATAACACTTTGCAAAAGGAGTTTCCATTATGGAACAGTTTGAAACTATCGCTGGCATAGTCAACGGGATTGTGTGGGGACCTTGGCTTTTGGTATTGCTTTTCGGCACGCATGTATTTATGACCGTGAGAACAGGCTTTATCCAGCGGAAACTTGGGCTTGGCATTAAGCTGTCGGTTACGCGGGAAACCGGCGTGGCCGGAGACGTGTCGCAATTCGGCGCGCTTACCACGGCGCTGGCATCCACCATCGGCACGGGCAATATTATCGGGGTGGGAACCGCTATCGCGTCAGGCGGCCCCGGCGCGGTACTGTGGATGTGGCTTACCGGTGTGTTCGGCATTGCCACCAAGTACGCCGAATCCCTTATCGCGGTGAAATACCGGGTAAAGGACGAACACGGCATGATGCTCGGCGGCGCGATGTTCGCGCTGGAACGAGGGCTCAAGATGAAATGGCTTGGGGTGCTTTTCGGCATCTTCGCCGCGTTTGCCGCGTTCGGCATTGGAGACGGGGTACAGTCTAACGCGGTGGCGAGGATTATTAACGAAAACTTTGACGTGCCTTTGTGGATTCCCGGGGTAATTATGATGGTACTGACCGGTCTGGTGCTTATCGGGGGAATAAAGTGGATAACCAATGTATGCGTGGGGCTCGTGCCGATTATGTCCCTCCTCTATGTGATAGGCTGTATTATTATTCTGATTATACACCGGGGGTACATTGTTCCGGCCATCGCGGAAATTATTAAATACGCCTTCACGCCCACGGCCATAGGCGGCGGTTTACTGGGGTATACCATAAAAGAGGCCGCCCGCTTCGGTATCGCTCGAGGGCTTTTCTCCAACGAGTCCGGCATGGGATCCGCGCCCATCGTGGCTTCAGCGGCAAAGACCAAGAATCCCGCTCGCCAAGCCCTTGTTTCCATGACCGGCACCTTCTGGGACACGGTGATTATCTGCCTTATGACCGGCCTTGTGGTGGTAAGTTCAGCTATCGCGAACCCGAGCATTGATTACAGCAACGGCGCTTCCCTGGTGAATGCGTCCTTTGGCCAAATCCCCATCTTCGGCAAAGGGGTGCTGACCTTCGGGCTTGTTACCTTTGCGTTCTCCACTATTCTCGGCTGGTCCTACTACGGCGAGAAAGGAGCGGAGTATCTTTTAGGGCCCAAAGTGATTATTCCCTATCGAATACTTTATACGATGGTGGTATTTGTGGGCGCCACTATACCCCTTGGCATCGTATGGAACATTGCCGACACCCTTAACGGGCTTATGATTATTCCCAATATCGTGGCGGTCCTGCTTTTGAGCGCGGTCATATCTCAGGAAACAAATACCTATGTGTATGGCGACATTGAAAAAGTTGACACCGACCCTATTCCGTTACGCACAGACCTCCTAAAAAAACGCGGCTAAACCTCACATACAGGCGCGGCGCAAGACGCCGGTACGGGCAGCGCGGAGGGGTTTTTAGAAAAATAAAAATAAAACCCTCTGCATACTAAAACCTGCCCTTTGGCTTTGCGCGTATATACGCAATCAGATTCCCCCTGAGGGGCCCCTTCAGGGCCTTTTGGGGGCTAGTCAGCGGCTTTCATGGAATCCGCCATCTTTATCGAATCCAGCTTTTTCAGCATGAAAAGGTCAACCACGCCGGAGAAGAACAGGGTTATCATGCCGGAAAAGGCGAAACTGAGCGGCCCTATGCGCCTGCCGAACATGAGGTCCGGGTTCTCCGCCACGCTGATAATAAAGCCGTGCAGGGGAATCCCCGCGCACAGGCCCGCAAGGGCGCCTACGATACTCAGCACGGTTATCTCCCGAAATATATACGCCGCGGCCTCTGACCGGTGGAACCCCAGGACGCGCAGCGTGGCAATCTCCCGTCTGCGCTCGTTAATATTGATGTTGGTAAGGTTATACAGCACAATCACCGCGAGGCCCCCGGCGGCGAATATCAGCACCAGCACCACAAAGCCGATACTGTGCAGAAGGTTGTTGTAGGACTCTTGGATACGGGAGGTAAACTCTGCGGACATAACCGGCTCTTCCGCAAGCAGCGCCGCGAGAAACCTATCCCGCTCGGCGTCGCCCTGTATCCCTGTGCAGGCAAAGATAGTGCGGTAGGAAGGCTCGCTCCCAAAGGTTTCGGCGTAGGCCTTGGCGCCTAGGTACGCGAAAACCCCCACATAGTTCTCGGTAACAGCCGAAAGGGTAACTTCCCCGCGAATACCCCGGGCATTTTCCAGCGTAAAGGCGTCCCCTGCCGAAAGCCCCAGGCGCTCGGCTATCTTTTCGGTCAAGACGGCCTGGGTATCAGAGAAGCGGAGCGGCGCCGCGGTCCGCCGGTCCTGTAAGCGGATAAAGTCAGGCAGGCTTTCGGCGTTTTGGGGAACCACCATGCTGATATTAAACCGTTCAGTTCCCTTGATAATAAAGCCCGCTTCGCTGTGGGCCAGGGCGCGGTTTTCAAGCGGCGTTTTAAGTGCCGCCATAGGCCGCGCCTCAATCTGTAGGTCGTAGCGGAACAGCTCCTCAAACTGGGTTTTGGCAATGTCCGTCATAGAATCCCGCAGGCCGAAGGCCGCCACCATAAGGGCGGTGCAGCCGGCGATGCCGGTGATGGTCATAAAGAAATGCTTCTTTTGCCTTATGAGGTTTCTGGCGGTTACTTTATGGGTAAACTTCATCCGGTTCCAGATGAACGGGATATATTCAAGAAATACCCGCTTGCCCGACTTAGGCGGTCGGGGGAGCATGAGGAACGCCGGCTTTTCCCACAGGGACCTATAGCAGGCGCAGGCCGTGGCGCCCATAGTGCAGGCCAGCACCAGGCCGCAGGAAATAAGGGCGAACGGCACGTTGAACCGGGTTACCAGCGGCGGCAGGCGGTATATGGCGGAAAAGGCGCGGTAGATGATAAACGGCAGCCCCTGAAAGCCCGAAACCATGCCGGCAATCGAGCCCAGGGCGCCGGTCAAGCCGCAGTACACAAGATATTTAAGGAGGATAGCCCGTTTATGGTAGCCTAGGGCTTTGAGGGTGCCTATCTCGACGCGCTCTTCCTCCACCATGCGGGTCATAGTGGTAAGGGCCACCAGCGCGGCGATAAGGATAAAAAAAAGGGGGAACACGGCGGCCACATCCGCGATTTTTTCCACATTGGCTTTATAGTTCATGCACCCTACATTGGCATTCCTGTCCAGCACATACCACTGGGGGAGGGGCACCGGATTATCCGCGATACGCTGTTTGGCGCGTTCAAGCTGTTCCCCGCTGTCTGTAAGGCGGGAGGCGGTTTCCGCTGACCGCCTCGCGTATTCGGCTTCGCCGGCGCGCAGGCGCTCCCGGGCCCCAAGAAGCCGCAGCCGCCCTGAGTCAAGTTCCGCCCTGGCCGCGGCAAGCTCCGCTTCGGCGCCGGCAAACTCCCGCTCAGCGCCGCGCCGCGCCGCAAGAAGCGCCTCCTGCCCGGACCGGAGTTCCTGTTCTTTGGCGCTCACCGCGCTGGAACCGGCGGCATACGCCGCAAGCCCCGCGTCGTACTGGGCGATACGCTCCTTTGCGCCCCGGGAAAATATGAGATACCATTTTCCCCGGTGTTTTTCCACCTGCTCCCGGGCCGCGTCAAGGCGGGTCTTGTTTTCAGAGAGCCGCGCCTTGGCCCTTGCAATCTCCGCCTCCCCCCGGGCGATCGCCGCCCCTGAGTCGTCAAGCTCCTTGAGCGCGGCGTCCCGCTTTTTCGCAAAGCCGCTCTCCGCCGCGGCAAACGCGGCCTCCGCCTCTTTGAACTCCCGCTCACCCTTGGCAAGTTCCGCTTTTCCCGCGTCAAGTTCCGCCCGGGCCGCCGCAAGCCCGGCTTCAGCGGAGCGCTTTGCCTCGCGGTACTCCGCTTCGGCGTCTGCCAGCGCCCCGGGGGTTATCCCGCCGGCGCCGGCTATGATCTCGTCCCGCCGGCTCCCGGCGCGTTCCGCGCCTAATTGCTGTACCTCCCGTGCCGCCGCTTCCACCAGCCGCGCGTAAGGCTCGGTGAAGCTGGTAAGCTGTTCGGCGCCTTTCACGGTGATATAGATGTCCGTGTACGCCGGCAGCGCGTAGGCGCCGGCTCTGGCATAGATGACAAGGCCGAGCCTGCCGTTTCCGATACTGCTCGGCTCCCGCTCGGTGGAGATATAAAGCGGGCTTTTGGCCACGCCGGTAACGGTAAAGCCTGTAACCGTATAGGCGCTGGTATCTTCTGCGGCAAGGGCGGCCCGGTCGCCTGCCGCAAGGGACGAGAGATACCCGCCGCCTTCCTGTACCAGGCATTCGTCATCCCGCTGCGGCATCCTGCCTGAGATAAGCTCAAGTTTATTGACCGCTTTCCCCTTTGCCTCAGGCCCGTTTATTTCTTCCGCCCCATCTTCTGCCATGCTTTCTAACGGCAGGCCGTATATCCGGGCTGCCAGGGCCTCATCCTTATCGGTAGTTACCAGCGCGTCGGCCACATACGCCGGAAGGACCCGGTCAACCGTTGGCAGGGCTTTAAGGAGCGCCGCATCCCGCTCGCTGAACCCCATAGTGCCTTTAACCCAGATGTCCATCATGCCTGCGCGGTCGAAGTAGCGGTCTATAGAAACCTTGAGGTCCGGGGTGGTGGCCAGCAATCCTGCGAGAAACCCCACTCCCAGGGCCACGATAGCGAAAAGCGCCGCAAAGCGCCCCAGGGTGAAGCGTATCTCCCGGGCGATGGTTTTGCCGTAAGTTTTCCCGACGTTCACCATTCTATCTGTTCCGCCGCAAGGGGGCAGGGGTTTTTCTCGGAGCTTTGTATTCTGCCGTTTTTTATCCGCATAATCCGGTCAGCCATTTGGGTAATCGCCTGATTGTGGGTGATGACGATGACGGTTTTGCCGGTTTTGCGGCAGTTTTCCATGAGGAGGGTGAGGATTTGTTTGCCGGTCTGGTAATCAAGGGCCCCTGTTGGTTCGTCGCAGAGGAGTATCTTAGGGTTTTTTGCTAAGGCTCTGGCAATAGCGACCCGTTGTTGTTCCCCGCCTGAGAGCTGGGACGGGAAATTGTCCATCCGGCCCCCAAGGCCCACGGCGGCGAGGGTTTCTTTGGGGTCGTAGGGGTTGGGGCATATTTCCGAGGCAAGTTCCACGTTTTCAAGGGCCGTGAGGTTTTGAATGAGGTTATAAAACTGGAACACGAACCCCACGTCATAGCGCCGGTAGCAGGTGAGTTCCCGTTCATTCATGCCGCTTATGCTGCGGCCGTCAAGGGTGATGGAGCCGCTGCCGCAGGAGTCCATGCCGCCGAGCATATTAAGCAGGGTGGTTTTTCCGGCGCCGCTTGGCCCGGCGATCACGCAGAATTCGCTTTTTTCAATGGTGAAGCTCATATTGTCAGCAGCGGTGATTTTCTGCCCGCCGGCGCCATAGTATTTAGAGACCTGCTTAAATTCAATATAGCTCATATACTTAAAGTATAACCCGGCGCCGCCGCTGTTTCCAGCGGCGCCTCAGCGGACTTCGCAGGCGCACGGGCGCAGCGCAGGAAGCCTTGAGGGGTGGTTTGGAGGGCAGCCGAAGGCTGTTCCCTTACGGGAAGTTCGCAAAAGAATACGCGAAACATGAAGCGCTGATAAAAAAGCCCTCCAAATTCTCTTAAAAAGGCGCGCAGCGCCGATAATTCGTTATATGATAATGATTTATCTGGGGACAGGATAGTTTATTCTGCTAGCAAAGCAACTTATTCTGCTAGCAGACAAACTTATTCTGCTAGCAAACAAACTTATTCTGCTAGCAAACAAACTTATTCTGCCGGCAAAAAAACTTATTCTGCTAACAAAGAACTTTATCCTGCTGGCAAAAAAACTTATTC
>JAITHF010000300.1 GCA_031280115.1 Spirochaetaceae bacterium
AACCCCCTATAAGTGCGACGTGTGCAGCGCCCGTGCGCCATCGAAGCGCGCTGAGGCGCAACTTCTGGGTTGTGACTAAATTTGCAAACCCTCCCGCCGCAAGAAGCGCCTAAAACCCCCTATGGGGGCGCAGGCTGTCTGCTATGCGTTCTAAATCGCTCCCAGAGGGCTGCTGGAACACCCGCAGGCCGAACTGAGGCATTATCGCAAGAAGATGGTCCATAATGTCCGCCTGAATATGCTCGTAGTTCACCCATACCTTGTCCGCGCTGAAAAGATACAGCTCAAGAGGTATCCCGCATTCTGTCGGCTGAAGATACCGCGCCATAACCGTCAAAGCCTTCGCGGTCTGGGGCAGGCTTTTAAGATACAGCTCCGTATACGAGCGGTAGGTGCCCAGATTGGTAAGGCGCCTGCCGGACACATAATCGCCCTCAGGAATACTGTGCTCCCGATTGTGGGCGGTTATCTCCGCCATCTTCTGTTTCATGTAATCAGCAAGCGCCGGTATGCCCGAAAGATGCTTGATTTCCTCCGCCGTGAGAAAACGCGCGGAACGGGCGTCAAGATAGATGGAACGCTTTATCCGCCGCCCCTCTGAATCGCTCATGCCCCGCCAGTTCTTGAAACTGTCCGACACAAGCGCGTAAATCGGAATCGCCGTAATCGTATTGTCCCAGTTCTTCACCTTCACAGACTGGAGGGTAACGTCTATGACCGTGCCGTCAGCGTCGTACTTGGGCATCTCTATCCAGTCCCCGATACGCACCATATCATTGGAGGAAAGCTGCATGCTGGAGACAAACCCCAAGATAGGGTCCTTGAAAATAAGGAGCAGCACCGCGCTCATGGCGCCGAGGCCGCTTAACATCCCCACCGGCGACACGTCCGCCAGGGTGGTGCCCGCAAGAATAGCCCCCACCAGATATAAGAACACCTTGATAAGCTGGAGATACCCCTTAATCGGGCGGCGTTTGGCAATCTCAGGGGCGCTGTCCTGATAAATAAGGTGGGCCCCGTCAAAAAACGCCGCCCCTGCGTGGGCCGCAAGAAGCGCGGCGTAGGCCGTAACAAGATGGCGGGCAAAGGCCGCGCCCGCCTCATCAAGGCGCAGAAACCAGGGAAGCAGGAGATACGCAAGGAGCGCGGGAACCAGACGGGAGAGGCGCAGGAAAAAGCCCGCCTCTTCAAGCAGGTCGTCCCAGAGGGTCTTCGTGTTCTTGACAATATGATGAATGAGAAAGGGAAACACGACAGATGACAGTTTCGCCGTAAGAAGAAACCCCGCAAGAAAGACCGCCAGCGCCAGGGCGGTGTTGAGCCGCCCTGCCCAAAGGCTGCTAAGGCCGAGGGCGCCCCAAAGGGGGCCGAATAACGAATTGATAATAACCGGCATACTATAATCCTATCCCGCCGCGGGGCGCCGTGTAAATCCCCCCTGCCGGCAGCCTCCGGCTGTTTCAACAATCGTAGTTTGCCCTATGAGCCGCAAGGCATGAAGCGCCGGCAGCCGCAGGCTGTTTCAACAATCGTAGTTTGTGCTGCGCTTCCGCGCCTCTTTAAGAGAATTTGGGGGAACCAGTTCCCCCAAACCCCCGCTAAAGGCGTCATGCTTTGCGCCGCTAACGCCATCGAATTCCGCTGAGGCGCCGCTTCTGGGTTGTGACTAAACGTGCAAACCCGCTCGCCGCAGGAAGCGCCTGAATCCCCCGCAGGGGGTGACTAAACGTGCAAACCCTATCGCCGCGAGAAGCACGTGAAACAGCCGCAGGCTGCCCGAAGGGGGTTGACGGGGGAGAACAGAGGGATGTATAGTTAAAATGCTCCATAGTCAGGAACCATGCGAATGGCCGCCGCCCAACCCCGCCAGATCTGGAAGGAAGCAACGGTAAGCGGAAGGCGTTGCGCCGTGGCAGCCCTGGCTGTGGGGTTTTTTTTTATGCCCTGTTCAGGATATACTGGAACTATGGCTTATGAAGTAACCGCCGCAAGAAGGCGCCCTAAAACCTTTGATGAACTGTCCGGCCAGGAGTTCGTAGTGGCCACCCTTAAGAACTCTATAGAAAAAGGGCATATCGCCCATGCCTACCTCTTCTCCGGCCCCAGAGGGTGCGGCAAAACCAGCGCGGCCCGGATCCTCGCCCGGGCCCTTAACTGCGAAAAGGGCCCCACCCCAAACCCCTGCGGGGTATGCTCGAACTGTCAGGAAATCGCCCGGGGCGCCAGCATTGACACCATCGAAATCGACGGCGCCTCCCATACAGGCGTCAACGACGTGCGGCAGATAAAAGACGAAATTATATTCCCCCCAAACGGGGGGCACTATAAAATCTATATCATCGACGAGGTCCACATGCTCTCTAACAGCGCGTTTAACGCCCTGCTTAAAACCATCGAGGAACCGCCGCCGTATATCGTGTTTATCTTTGCCACCACTGAACTGCACAAGGTGCCGGCCACTATCAAGAGCCGGTGCCAGCAGTTCTCCTTTAAGCTCATCCCCCTTGACCTTATCGCGAAAATCCTGCGGGAAACCTGCGATGAAACAGGGATTGCCGCAGAGGACGAAGCCCTGCTCTGGATCGCCAAAGAGTCAACAGGCTCCCTCCGCGACGCCTATACCCTCTTTGACCAGGTGGCCTCTTTTTCGGACCGCAGCATCCGGGCCGATCTTATTCGGGAAAAACTGGGGCTCATTGGCTTTGATACGCTTAACGAGCTGGCCGAAGCGTGCGCGGAAAACAATCCGGGCCGGGCCTTCGCCCTGATTGACCAGATACTGAACGCCGGCGCCGCGGTGGAACAGTTTGTCATTGACCTTACCGGTTATTATCACAGCCTGCTTCTCATCAAAGCGGGTATTACAAAAGAGTCCCTGCTGGATTACGCCCCTGACCGGTTTTCCCGGGCCGCCCGGGACGCCTTCAGCGCGCCCCAAATCGAACACGCCCAAGACCTGCTCCTTAACCTGTACCGGGACATCCTGTATACGGTGAACCCCCGCTTCGAGCTTGAGGCGGCGGC
>JAITHF010000301.1 GCA_031280115.1 Spirochaetaceae bacterium
TGTTCCTCTGCGTGGTGTACGAGAACCGGCGGGGGGAGGCGGGACCTGCGGGAACCATCACGAAGGTCATCATCCCGTAAACAGCCGCAGGCTGTTTCAGCGGCCAGTTTGCACTATGAGCCGCAAGACAGAAAGCGCAAATAAAAAAGCGCAGGCGAAAGGGCGCGAGGCATGAAGCACTAGCAGGGGGTTTGGGGGAACTGGTTCCCCCAAATAAAAAAGAAAAAAAGCGCCAAAGGCGCAAAAAGAAAAAGGCGCCGCAGGCGCACAAGAAAGAGCGCAGGCGTGAAAGAGAAAGCGCAGGCGTGAAAGAGAGAGGCGCAGGCGCACAAGAAAGAGCGCAGGCGCGAAAGAGAAAGGCGCAGGCGTGAAGAAAGAAGGCGCAGGCGTAAAAGAGAAAGGCGCAGGCACGAAAGAGAGAGGCGCAGGCGCATAAGAAAGAGCGCAGGCGCGAAAGAGAAAGCGCAGGCGTAGAAAGAAAGCGCAGGCGTAGAAAGAAAGCGCAGGCGTGAAAGAAAGAAGGCGCAGGACGGCGCAAGGAGAAAGGCGCAGGTGTGAAAGAGAAAGCGCAGGCGCACAAGAAAGCGCAGGCGCATAAGAGAGAAAGCGCAGGTGTATAAAGAAAGAGCGCAGGCGCGAAAGAGAAAACGGCGGGACGCGCAAGAGCGAAAGGCCGGACGGCGCAAAACAAAAAAAACGCCCCGTTGGAGGGTAACTCCTTCTGATGCCGCGTAAAAAACGGCCTGTTATCTGAAGGCGGGGTCTTTTATAGAAAAAAGAGAAAAAAATAGAAAAAAAGAGAAAAAAGAATAGAAAAAAGTGATTGGAAAAGAAAAAAAACCGGCACGAGTAATCTTTCCTTAGATACCGGACGTTGTCCAGTATAAGCATTACTACCTGCCGGCTTTTTTAAAGTATATCGAACGCAAGGAGGATATACCATGAAACGTACTAAACTTTTTTTGACGGGAATGGCGGCGCTGGCGCTGTCATTGGGGCTCTTGTTTACTGGCTGCGACGACGGAGGCAGCGACCCTGACTCCACGCAGAAGGATACGGAAGACACGTCGGCGATTTACAAAAGCACCAAAGGCTCGGACACCTATGTTCTGATCCTGGAAAACAACGATCCTGCGGCAGGGGATGATTTTATCCTGTACAAGGGCGTAACCGCCTCGTTCGGCGCCAACACGACTACTTCGGTGAGCGGCACCATCACGGGCTCGCCCAGCCCAACCTCGATCGTGCTCCGGCCTAGCAACGGGAATATCAACGGGGCTGACGACATTACCGCCACCATTGACGCTGACGGGAAACTGACCACTTTGGCCAGTACCGGCAGCGCCTCGGCCTTTGCTGCGACAGGGCTTACGGGGGTGGAGGTTGAGACCTTGGCAGGGTCGGTCGCCCTTGATAAGACCGCGCCGAAAGTGGGGGAGACCATCACGGCAACCCTCACGACCACCACGCCGGCCTCGTTCAGCGCCACCACGCACATTGTGACGTATAATTGGTATGAAGGCACCGCCTCCGGCACCATCACTACCCCTCTTACCGCAGGGGTCACCGGGAATACCTGTACGGTGGCCGGGCCGACAGGCAAGTTCTTCAAGGTTGATGTGCGGGTCATCGGGTACAAGGGCATCAAGACCGCGGCGACCACTACCGCGTCAGCCGCCGCGCCGACAAGCGACGTGTCAACCGCGGCGGCTATCAACGTGGCGCAAGGGGATACGTCCTTTAAAGTTACCAGCACCGGCGGCACCCTTGCCGGCAGCCTCAAGGTGTTTGTCAGCGGTGACGGCGCAACGGTTACTCTTACTGCTGACACCACGGTCTCCGGCGCGTTCCAGGTGACTGCGTCGAAGGTTACCCAAACAACAGGCAAAATTGTTGTAACAGGGCTCAACGCCGCGGTTGCCAGCCCCAGCAACGGCGCCTCCACCTTTGCGCTCAAATCAGGGAACGCAGCGGTTACGGTTACGCTCAAGGCGGACGCCCAGACCTTGCAGGTTACCAGCATCGCCGCCAAAACAGGCGTGCCGGCCGTCCTTCCGAACGAGGCCGCCTATGAGTTTGTTGCCAATGAAGGCGCGGTGTCCGGCAACAAAAAAATCTTCTATGATGCCTCAGGGCTGGCGTATCAACTTAGCGGCACCAGAGTACCTACCAGCGGCCAAACACCCCTTGACGCGGACTTTGACGCGGACCTTATCGCGGCGCTCACTGACCTCAGCACGGTCCTCACCTCCGCCAGTGTCGGGACATTCGGTGTAACCGGCGGGGCCGTCACGGCGATAGCAACCGTCGCGGCTGCCACTGTTCCGGCTGGCACGGACTTCTTCTTCCCCGGGGCAACGGTGTCATTAGCCGTCGGAGCCTTCACGGTTGAAGACGGCGCCAGCTTCACTGCGGGAACCGCGGATGACAATGTTACCTTCAAGGGCGCGGTGATTACTGCGGATACCGGGGCGATTGCCACAACCGGCGCCGCCCTAGCCACGATTGACTTGACCGCTCAGGCCCACACCATCGCGCTTGCCGACGGCGGCAGCATCGCCACCGCAGGGGCGGGGAAACTGGTTGTAGGCAAGACCGAGTTCTCAGGCGCCGGCATCTGGACCGCAAGCCTCGGCACCTCCGCGGCGAGTATTACTATCACGAGCAACGCAAACGGCGCGGTCATCACCGCGCCCAGCGGCACCGCCGAGTCCAGCCTCACCGCCACGGGCACGCCGGTCATCACCCAGAACTCAGGATCCGGCAACACGCTTACGCTCACAGGGTATGTTACCATTAACCTTGGGGGAACCAATGCCTCGCCTGCGGGTTCTATCGTCCTTGTGGCGCATGGTACTAACACTAACGGGGGGACAATTACCTTGAGCGACACGAACGGCCTTATTAAGACGGGCAACACCGGCGCGGCCACCGCTATGACAGCCGGCGCTTCTAACCTAACAATAGGCGGCAAAGGAGTTGCGCTTAACACTATTACATACGCAAATGTATTCGGTAGCGGCAGCGCTACTGGCTCTCTTAGTAAGATTGGCGGCGTCGCGGGAAATTTCCATCCCATCGGCACCACTCCCGGAACCAATGATGTAACCTTGGCGGCGGATAAAGAGTTAGCGGGGACGGGGACCTGATAGCAGTACGCGGACAACGCCCCCGCATCCGGCGGGGGGCTGTCCTAGCGGACGGGCCCCGCGCAGCGCCTGACCGCGGCGCAGGGCGGGGCGGGGCGCCTCCCCCGCGCAACGCCTGACGGCGGCGCGGGGCAGGGGGAATAAATATGGGGGGTCGAAAGACCCCCCAAACTCCCCGCTGGCGCGAGACGCGATGCGCCCTTCCGGGGGCGCGGCGCGGTGCGCGCGGCTCGACGGCGCAGGCGCTGGGGGAAGAATATGGGGGGACCAGTCCCCCCAAACCCCCCGCTGGCGCTTCTTGCTTTGAGCCGGCGCGCTTGCGGGGCGCGGTGAGGCGGGGCGTGAGGGTTGTGACTAAAACCGCACACCCGCTCGCCGCGAGAAGCACTTAAAACCCCCGCAGGGGGCGGGGCGGTCAATGAAAAGTTTTGTAACAACATCATTGACTAATCCCCCTGCTTTGTTGTATATTTTAAAAGTCAAATAGACCTAGGGAGCTGGCTGCTCCTTAAACATCCATTGGGCCGCTAGCTCAGCAGGTAGAGCAACGCCCTTTTAAGGCGTGGGTCGGTGGTTCGAATCCAGCGCGGCTCAAAAAGTAATAAAGTAGTGCGAGAACAAAACGAAAGGAGCGGAAGCGCCCGTCTATGCTGCCCAAACCAAAACCTTTCCGAATGCGCTGCTTTTCACTGAGGGGAATATGCTAAAGAAATCCGTCATTTTTCTCTGCCTCGGCGCGGCAGTAATCGGGGGGTGTAACGACAGCGGAAAAGCCCCGTCCAAAACCGAAGCGCCTGCGTCCGGAGAACGGGCGCTTGACCAGAATACCAGCTACGCCCTGGGCATGGTTATCGGATCCTCGTGCAAAGAGGACCTTCGAGGGCTCAAAGTAGATTACGCCGCCCTTGCGAAAGGGTTTCGAGCGTACCTTGAAGACGAGAAAACCACCGTTACGTTTGAAGAAGCGGTGGCGCAGGTGACCAGCGTCTTTAATGAGATCGAAAAAGAACGCTCCGAAGCGTTTCGGGAGGAACAACAGGCGTTTCTCACGGAAAACAGCAAAAAGCCGGGGATACAAACCACCGCAAGCGGCCTCCAGTACGAAGTTATTACCGAAGGAACCGGCGGAACCCCGCAGAAAACCGATACGGTCAGGGTGCATTACAAGGGAACCTTCGTGGACGGCGCAACCTTTGACAGCTCGTATAACCGCGGGAAGCCTGCGGAATTCTCCCTGGAACAGGTTATCCCGGGCTGGACCGAAGGGTTTCAGCTCATGCGCGAAGGCGGCACGTACCGCTTGTTCATCCCGTCAGAATTAGGCTACGGCAGCCAAGGCTCGCCGGGCGGCATTCCTCCCTACGCAACGCTGCTATTTGAAGTGGAGTTTCTAAACATCGTGCAATAAAGCGCGATCCCCAGAGCGTCCCGGCAGAAGCGCTTTGGAAAATAGAAAAAAATAAAGAATAAAACAATAAAGGATAGGAAACGTGAAGAGTATTATCGTTGGGGCGGCGCTGGTTTTTGCCTTGGGCGCCGCAAGCTATGCCGAGGGAAAAACGGATGCCGCAAAAGGCGCGGACGGAGACGTGAGCTACGCCTTTGGCATGGTTATTGGATCGGAACTCAAGGGAACCGGCATGGCCTTTAATTACAGCGCCTTTACTCAAGGGATGCGGGAAATCCTAGAAGATAAGACCACCAGCCTCACTATGGAAGAAGCTCTGGAAAAGGTGCAGGCCACGCTCCTTGCGAACATGGCGAAACAAGCGGAAGAAAGCAAGGAAAAAGAACGGGTGTTTCTGGAAGAAAACGGCAAAAAGCCGGGGATACAAACCACCGCAAGCGGCCTCCAATACGAAGTTATTACCGAAGGGACCGGCGCACAGCCCCTTGACACCGACACGGTGAGCGCCCATTACCGCGGGGCCTTCATAGACGGCGCGGTCTTTGACAGCTCATACGACAGGGGGGAGCCTGCGGAGTTCCCCCTGTACGCGGTTATCCCGGGCTGGGCGGAAGGGCTCAAACTCATGCAGGTAGGCGCGGTCTACCGCCTCTATATCCCTTCCAATCTGGCCTACGGAGAACAGGGCGGCGGGTCTGTGATACCCCCTTACGCAACGCTGGTCTTTGAAGTGCAGCTGCTTGCTATTCTCGAAAACGCCGGAGAGGACGGCGGCGGGGAAACATGGGACGAGCCGTAAACCCCCCCCGTGAGCCCGGGGCGCTTCAGTTTCAATTTTATCAATTTTCTCATCAACAACGTGCCATCTCAATAATTAAAAGATGCGCCGGAGCGTCCCCTGAAGCGGTAACGTCAAAGGACTCGCCTATCTCCGCGGCGTCCCGCATGGAAAGGGAAAGGGGCGCAACGCCTGAGCCGGCGCATCCGCGCAGAGCGGCGTTTCCCTCGATAAGCGCAAGATACGCCTGCCGTTCCGGTGAGACCTCGAATTCCAAAGACCTGCCCGGACTAATAATCGCGGCATAGGCGTTTATATCCGCATGAATCCGAATAGGCGCTTGACTGCTCTGGTTCCCCACCGAAGAGGCCAGCGCCAGCCACCGGTCATAGCGGTCTTCCAGTTTAAAGCGCAGGTCCCCGTAGTTTGGCTCGTAGCCCTTTTTATCAGGAAAAATCCAGATCTGAAAAAAGCGCAGGAGGCCGGCGCCCCGGTTATACTCGCTGTGGGTAACGCCGGTGCCGGCGCTCATATACTGAACCTGCCCGCGGGTGAGAACCCGCTGGTTCCCCATGCTGTCCCGATGGGTAAGCTCCCCGTCCACCACATACGATATGATTTCCATGTTTTCGTGCGGATGGGTGTCAAAGCCGGTGCCGCTTTGCACCAGATCGTCGTTCATAACCCGCAGTATCCCGAAATTCACATTGTCAGGGTTGCAATAGTCCGCAAAAGAGAAATGAAAATGGCTGTCCAGCCACCCGTGCCGGCCCCGGCCCATCTTGGCGTGATCTATAAAGCGTATCATGCTAAAAGCATATCAGACGCAGCGCGCCTTGTCTATCCTCATAAAAATAGGATAAAATTAGGACTGAGAAAAATAAAAAATATGCGTAACAAACTTACCAAAGAATTAGCGGTCTGCGGCCTCAAAGCGGCGGCAGCCCTGGCCGCCGAACATCCGGCGGTTATCAACCGGCTTTTTATACGCCAGGACCGGCTGCCCCTGTTTACCAAAACGTGCAGAGCCCTGGCGGAACGGAAACATCCCTATAAGATCTGCGGCGACGAGGAACTGGAGCGGCTGTGCAGAAGCGCGCGCCATGAGGGGGTAGTGGCCATGATTGAGGAGCCGGAAGCCCGCAGCGCCAGCGGCGCGGACCTTGATTTTTGGGCGCAGGAAGGCAAGACCGGCGTGTTTCTGCACTCAGTAGGAAACGATTACAACCTTGGCGCGATTGTCCGGTCAGCGGCGTTTTTTGACGCTTATTTCATCGTGCTTTCCGAGGCGGACCTTGAGGCGCGGATAAGTACCGGCGCGTACCGGTCCGCTGAAGGGGGCATGGAATATGTGGTGTTCCGCAAGGTGCGGGATACTGCCGCGTTTTTGCGGGACGCTGCGAAGTCCCTGGTGGTTATAGGGGTGGAGCGGCGTTCCCGCCAGCGGATTGACGATTTGGAGGCTATTGTCGAGGACAAGCGCAAAAAACTGGGGCCTCCTTCTTCCGGCAAAGCAAGGCCCGGGATTATGCTGGTGTTAAGCGACCACGAGGCCGGCCTTCCTCCGGCATTACAGAGCCACTGTTCGGTGCTGGTGCGTATTCCGGGAACCGGCTTTGTGGAGTGCCTGAATGTGGCGCACACTGCAACCCTTTTCCTCCACAAACTCTCCTCCCTCAAGCCCCCGAAGGAGGCTTCAGCGGCGCAAGATACGGCAGGCCGGGTTTCTGATGCAGGGCTTGCTTGACGTAACGCCTCAGCGGAATTCGATGGCGTTAGTGGCGCAACGCAGGCAGCCTTTATGGGGGGGTTTGGGGGCAGCCTCCGGCTGTTTCAGCAATCGTAGTTTGCACTATGAACCCCAAACCATGAAGCGCCGGTAAAAAAGCCCTCCACATCCTCTTCAAAGAGGCGCGGAAGCGCCGATAATTTTTTATATACCAACAGAGCGCGATGGAAAAACCGGTTTTTTGGGGCCCCAAATAAGTTTCTAGGGGTACCAAATAAGTTTTTTGGGTACCCAAATAAGTTTCTAGGGTACCCAAATAAGTTTTTTGGGTACCCAAATAAGTTTCCGGGGTACCCAAATAAGTTTTTTGGGGAATCAAATAAGTTTTTTGGGGAACCAAATAAAGTTTCTGGGGAACCAAATAAAGTTTCTGGGGACCAAAAAAAACTATCCTGCCCCTGCATAAATCATTGTTTTATAACGAGTTATCGGCGCTTTCGCGCCTCTTTTAAGAGATGTGGAGGGTCATAGACCCTCCACGCCACCCCTAAAGGCTACCTGCGTTGCGCCCTTTCGCCTGCGACGTCCGCGGAGGCGCATCCTTCAGGGTTGTGACTAAAATTGCAGACCCTCTCACCGCAGGAAGCACGTGAATCCCCCGCAGGGGGTTTACGGGGAAGCGGATAAAAGATTATTCTTAAAAAATGAAATCAATACGCATGATAGCCTTTGATTTAGACGATACGCTGCTGCGGTCGGATTTAAGCATCTCGTACCGTACGAGAAACGCGATTAAGCGCGCCGAAGCCGCGGGGGTTGTGGTGGTGCTGGCATCCGGCAGGATTCCGGCGTCTATGGAACGGTTTGCCCGCCTTTTGGGCCTGCACAAGCGCCCAGGGTATCTCATCTGCAATAACGGAACCCTTATACAGGAAAGCAACACCGGTACGGTCATCTATGAGACGGCCATACCCTCTAAAACCGCGCTCTTGGCCTTTGACCTTGCATCGGCAGAGGGATTTCCGGTCCAGCTCTATGAGGACGACATTATGTACGTGTCCAAATCCAATGAATTCGCCGGCTATGACCAAAAGAGGAGCGGCCTGCGCCAGGTGGTGGTAGAGAACTTTAGGGATATGGTGGGATCAGGATGCTGCAAACTGCTTATTCCCGGGGACCCGATGATCTTAAAGCCTCTTGAAAACCTGCTGCGCTCTTATTTGGGCGGCAGCGCCACCCTTTTTGCCAGCAGGCCCTATCTCCTTGAAATCCTTCCGCCCCAAACAAATAAGGGCGCCGCCCTTGAAAAAATCGCGGAGAAACTTGCGATACACCCCGAAGCGGTGCTTGCCATAGGGGATTCGGTGAACGACGAAGGTATGATTGCCTGGGCCGGCACCGGAGTCGCCATGATAAACGGCGACGAGCGTATCAAGGGCATTGCCAACGTGGTTACCGAAAAGTCCAATGACGACGACGGGGTTGTGGACATTATCCGGCGCTACGTGCTTTGAAAAAGCGGCAAACCCGCCGTAACCACCGGCGCGGCTCTGTTGTTGTAAATAGTAAAACTTCTTCATAACTATTTCTCGTTGGCCGCCGCCGTTTACCTCCTTGCGGCGGCGCCATTTTTTTACCCGCCAGAAAGGAGGGCCGGGCTGTTCAAGACTTTTTCTATCTCTTCTTGATAATACGCGCCGGCGGCTTCAAGAATTTCCGGTGTTTTAAGCTGGGGGCTGCGCCGCTTTATGGCCGCGGCCCCGGGAAGCACCGTGGCAAGGAGCAGGCTTTCCTCAGCAGTAAGCCGCCGCAGGTAGGCCCAGACAGACTCGGCGGCTTTGGGAAGGCTCCGTATTTTTTCCCCGTATTCAAAGAGAAAGTCAGCGGCCCGTACCGGCGAGCCCCCCGGGGCGAAGAGGCGGATAGTGTGGGGCCGGGGCGCCTTGTTTTCCCGCAGCGTAAGCGGCGCCCCAAGCCCTTTCACCGGAACCACCAGCGCCTGTATGGCGCCGGTCTTTTCTTCAAGCAGTTTCCGGTACCGGCTGAGGGTGGGGTTTTCGTAATACCAGATGTCTTCCCGGTTCACTTTGGTAAGAGCCGGGCTCCTAAAAAGAAACGCTGAGAAAAGAGTTTCCAGTGAAGAGAAGCGGTTCTGGCGGGCATCGAAATAGGGGTAGAGATAGGTCCCCCGGCTGTAGGCGCGCCCCAGAGGGTAGGCGAAGTCAGCGCCGTAAAGCGCCACCTCCTCGGCGCCCAGCATATCCGCCAGAGACAGCGCCGCATAGGTAACATTGCCGCCTGAGGTGTCCAGGAGGGGCCGAGGGCGCCAGCCGCGGGAGATATAGCGGGTAAACGGATGCCCCCCTGAAAAGAAGCGGGGGTG
>JAITHF010000132.1 GCA_031280115.1 Spirochaetaceae bacterium
AGAAATGATTGTATTTGAGTCAGAAATGATTGTATTTGAGTCAGAAATGATTGTATTTGAGTCAGAAATGATTGTATTTGAGTCAGAAATGATTGTACCTGAGTCAGAAATGACTGTACCTGAGTCAAGTACCATCTTTTTTATCTGCGGTTTTATGTTATATTCAAGCATAGCATACTGTTTGTTGCGGGATGGTGTTATATGTTCTGGACTGCTCAGGGAAACAGGCCGCCACAGGCTTTTTTGAAGAGAATTTGGAGGGTCATAGACCCTCCAAACCACCCCTAAAGGCGACGTGTTGTGAACCACTAACGCCGTCAAAGCGCGCTGAGGCGCATCCTTCAGGGTTGTGACTAAACGTGCAAACCCTCCCGCAACAAGAAGCACCTGAACCCCCCGCAGGGGGCGCAGGGGGACGTGCGAACCCGCTCGCAACAAGAAGCGCTTAAAACCCCCTATGGGGGCGGAGGGCGGGGATGAGCATGGTCGCTATAAAAGCGCCGGTTAATCCGGTCAGCACCGTGAGGCCGAAGACCCGCACCGGAATAAAAGCGCTTAACCCCAAAGCGCCGAAAGATAAGGCGGTGGTTGTAAAAGACAGCGCCACCGCGATATGCGTGGCAGCCCGTTTTTCCGGAAACTCCGGGGAGCCGCCGGCCTCAACAAGGTAAAACATATAATCCAACCCCAGGCCGAATACAAGAATGAGTCCTGCGGCTGAAAAAAATCCCAAGGGAATACGGAGAACCGAGAGCGCCGCCAGGGTGATACACGCGGTTATAAGCGGAACCGCGCAAATCCTCAGCGTGTCCCTAAGAGGATAAAAAAACCGGATCACCAGACACAGGAGAAGGTACGCGGCAGCAAACATCAACAACATGGCCCGAGTGAGATCGTCAAGCATGGCGCCTATATCCTTCGCTTTATGGGTGAAAAATACCCCCTCAAGTTCGCCGGCAATACGCCGCAGCCGCTCTTCATCTTCAATGCTCTCAATGTCTTCAATGCGGAGGGGAAGAACGCAGGAATAGTACGGGCCGCCGGGCTTTCCAAACCAGAGCCGGCCTGCCAGCCGCTCAAGATACGCGGGAAGGGGGGTGTCCGGCGAAATTTGCCGGTTGCGGGCCTCGGAAAAGTCCTCGATAAACCGGCGGGACGCTGACGCCGGAAACCCAAGAGCCTCAAACTGGGCGCCCTCTAAAGGGAGAAGCCCCTTCGCCGCCTCATAGCGGCGGCGCTGCGTTTCCCGAGACGGGATAAAAAGGGAGATAGCCGTGTACGATACGCCTTCTTTATCAAGATCAAGCTGTTCCCTAAGACGCTCCTCCCTACGGAGCGTCTCCTCCGGCGTGGCGCCTGAAACAATAAAATACCCGCCTCCTGCCCTGCGGTTGAGTACCTGCGCCGCTGTTCTTTCGGACTCCCGAAGCCTTTCTGACATGGTATAGAGATTGGAGAGCCGGTTTTCTATCCGCAGATCCCCGAAGTTGAGGAAAAGCGCGGTCCCTGATGCTGCCAGCACACAGGAAAGGGCGATTATTTTGCCTTTTTTGGAGAGGAAGCCCAGAGGCGCGCGCCGGCTGACACGGCGGCAGCCGAGTTTGAAGAGCGGGTAGATACAGACAATACTGAGAAAGGAGCTGGACAATCCGGCTATGGAGAAGAGGGCGAACTGCCTCAAAATAGAAAAAGGCGTGAAAAACAACGCGGCGAAGCAAACCGTAGTGGAAACAAAACTCATGGTTATCCCTCGGGGAAACCGTGCGGACGCCGCGCCGCTGTCCGCGTTTGTTTGCCCTCTCAGGCACATGAAGTAATGGATAGAATAATCAACGCAGATGCCTGAGAGGGTCGTGCCAAAGACAAAGGTCAGCAAGTGGATTTCCCGAAACCAAAGCAGGGCTGCGCCGGCGGCAAACAGGATTGAAAAGCCCGCCGCTGCTACGGACGCCAGCGCCGGCAGGGGTGAGCGGAACACCCGGCAGAACAGCGCCAGGATGATAAGCGCGGTAATGAGGGATATGCGGGATATTTCCCGCTGGGCGTTGGAGGAACTTTCGTAACTATGAAAGGGAATACCAGAATAGATAATATGCGTATCCGGATCTTCTTGGGTAAGAGCCTCGCAGAGGGCGTAGATTTTCTCCACCGCGCTGTCTTTGTTGGTAAGGGACACGCCTTTTGCAGCAATCGTTCCCTGAAGGAGCACATACCAGGCCCCCTCGTATTCGGCGGTAAGGACATGGTCTCGCAAAAATAATCCGCCGCCGCCGCCGGCCAAAAGGAAACTGAGGAAATACCGGATTTCCCGCTCGGTAAGCAGAAACGGGTCAAGCGCGATAGTGTCCAAAGGCGCCAAGGTAAAGCCGGCAAAAGCCCACGCCAAGGCGTCTTGCGCAATCTCTTCGGCAGCGCCCTGCTGCAAGAGCGTGTAGGTTTGGGGGTCCAGAAGGCTGTAGCGGTATGTGTGAAGGTATTCGATAAACTGAGAGATCCCGATCTGGTCGATCTTGAAAAAAAGCGTTTCAAACACCGAAGCGTCCATAAAAGCTCGATTGATTTCCTCGGCGCGCTGTTTTGCCTGAAAAAAATTGGGGTTTCCTATAAGGAGAGAGACCTGCCGCCCGTTTCGGTCTCCCAGCGCTTTTTCAGCAGGCTCCGCCGCTTTGAGGTTGTGGGAACTGGGGAGGATGTCAAAAAGATTGGCGTTAATTTTAGGCGGATTCCCCGAAAAAAAAGAAAGCCCCAGGGCAACGGCTAGACCTCCGTGAAAGAAAAGCCATACCAGAGGCGGTATATTAAAAAGAGCGGCGGCATTACTGAGCCGCGAAAAGAGATATTTCACCTGCGGTTAACGCTCCGGGAAAGGTATGATTAGTAAGGCGGTAGTGAATCTTGTCTCCGTTCTGTTCGTAAATCATAATAGATCGGATAACCGAGTCTCCTGACATGGCGATTGTTGCGGCGAAAGAACGGACCGAACTTTCCCTCGGAACCAGCCCTATAGTCCATGTTCCCGCGTTTTCAGCGAAAAAAGTCTGGAAGTTGGCGGTTAATTTTTGGGAATCTCCTGAAAAGACGGCGCTTATAGTATCCGCCAGCCTCAGAAAGGTTTCGTTTCCGGCGGCGTCGAGGCGGGTTTTCCGCCCCGTAGGATCGGACTGAACCAGATAATTTTTACCCATCGCAAGGGTCGAGGGAAAAGGATCGAGGGTTTCCCAGACTATGCCGTAATTTTTTGCGATAATAAAGGCGCCTTTTGAAAGGAGAGAGCGATTTAAACTGCTGATAGTTTTGGTTCGTTCAAAAGTCCCTTTGATGACTGGATGGCTGGACAAACGGGAACAAAGTTCATTGAAGCGGGGATAGCTTTCTTGTGTAAGGGGAAAGCGGAAGATTTCCAGAGGAACGCTGTTTGTCTGGGCCTGAAGCGAGGCTTCAATTGTGCCGCCAAACAAAAGCAACGCAAGGATCACAATATGCGCCATGCGCTACAGGGTAGTTCAGAATGGGGAAAAAAGCAATAGGTACTGGTTGTCAAGAAAAAAGGTAAGCCTGGCGACGACCTACTTTCCCGCCCTGTAGGGCAGTATCATCGGCGTGAGAGGGCTTGACTTCCGTGTTCGGGATGGGAACGGGTATAACACCTCCACCATAATCAC
>JAITHF010000153.1 GCA_031280115.1 Spirochaetaceae bacterium
TACATTTCTGAGTCAAGTACAGACATTTCTGAGTCAAATACAGACATCTTTGGCTCAAGTACAGACATTTCTGACTCAAATACAGACATTTCTGACTCAAATACAGACATTTCTGACTCAAATACAGACATCTTTGGCTCAAGTACAGACATTTCTGACTCATCCCTCATGAACTTGGAGGGCTTTTTTATCAGCGCTTCATTGTTTGCGGCTTCTTTTGCGAACTTTGCGAACTTCCCGTAAGGGAACAGCCTTCGGCTGCCCTCCGTGCCGCCCCTAAAGGCTTCCTGCCGCGCTCTGTTGATATATAAAAAATATAAAAAATTATCGGCGCTGCGCGCCTCTTTTAAGAGAATTTGGAGGGTCATAGACCCTCCAAACCACCCGCTAATGCTTCCTGCCTCGCGCCTGTGCGTTATCGAAGCCCGCTGAGGCGCAACTTCTGGGTTGTGACTAAAATTGCAAACCCTCTCGCCGCAGGAAGCACGTGAACCCCCCGCAGGGGGCAAACCCTCCCGCCGCGAGAAGCACCTGAATCCCCCGCAGGGGGGAAGAAAAGATGCTGGAGGTCTTGGATGAAAGAGGGGATGTCTTCCCTGCTGTGCAGGGTATAACTCAACAGTTTTTTGTTCCCGTCAAAAAGCTCGCAGAGGCCCTGCTGATCGAGCTGTAAACGAAACCGGAGGGCCCCGTCCGCCCGGGGCGCAAAGCCCGCCGCTTTAAGCTCCCGCCTCATCTCCGGCGCAAGACGCCGCGCCGGATGCCCGGCTGCGAACAGAAGGGGCAGCCTAATCCCCTGCTGGCGCAGGGCCCCCTTATTAAGCAGGTAAAGCTGTTCAGCCGCCGCATCCGCGCCCTTGCCGCGGCTGAACTTCGCGATCTGGGCATAGGCGCCGGCAATCATGTCCCGTTCCCACACCGGGTCAAAGCGCGGAATAATTTGGGAAACCGCCGGTATGTCTTTCAAAAGGCGGGCTTCCTCGTACTCATAAAAAGGGGCTGATTGGGGGATGCGCGGCGCCTCAAAGGTCTTGGCCTTACGCAGGTAGGTAA
The DNA here is from genome assembly GCA_031280115.1 of Spirochaetaceae bacterium. Classification (GTDB taxonomy): domain Bacteria; phylum Spirochaetota; class Spirochaetia; order Treponematales; family Breznakiellaceae; genus JAITHW01. The sequence continues at coordinate 1,054 of JAITHF010000153.1, forward strand.
GCGCCCGGCGGGGATAGGCTTCAAAGGCGCGGTAATACTGCATGAGGGCGTCAAGATTAGATTCCCCTCCGGCAGACCGGTCGGTCTTAAACACATCCGCCGAAAGCAGGCTGTACTTACGGAACAGATGCAGGTGCGCCTCCTGTTGGTACCGGAAGCGGAGGCGCTGGAAAAGCCCGTACACCTGATCCCGCCAGTTATTCCGCCCCGGCTGGACCTGCGCCAGCCCCGCGTATGCCTGATAAAGAATCTCGTGGATGTCCCGCTTGTACCGTATAGGGTCAATGCCGAAGTTCAGCATCCATGACAAATCCCCTCCCCTCAAACAGTCCTCCCCGTAGGACCGGGCTTCTTCCAGATTGCCGGACTGCCGGTATGACTGGGCAAGGTTTATTTTGGAAAGCGGCGACGGGTCTATCTCGTAGGCCGTGCGGTAATCGGAGAACGCCTGCCTGAAGTCAAGGCGGCGCAGAAAGAGCTCGCCCCGGGCAATCCGCCCCGGAGCGCGGTTCTGGGCCCTGAGCGACGCGCTTGCCCGCTCAAAGGCGCGGTCGTAGTAGTAGAAACGGCTTTCCAAAATCGAGAGGTTATACTGGCTCACTGCGGTAAACTCCCGCAGTTCCCGCTTTTCGCCGGCGGCAATGGCTTCAAGGTACCACTTCTTTGCCTGGTCGTACTCAAAGAGGTTCGAGAAAATAGTGCCTAATATCATGGCGAAATCAGGGTTCGGCCCAAGACGCTCCAGCGCCGAAAGGAGGAGGGCCCTCCCTTCCCCAAGGCGGTGCAGTTTGGAGTACATCCAGCCCAGGCTGCCTATGGCCTCGGCGTTGTCCGGGTCAAGGGCGAGCACCCGCTCAAGGTACTGCGCCGAGAGGGTGTTCCGGTTAAGCCGCGCCGCTGCCATAGAAAGCTGGTAGAGCACGTCCGTATCCTCAGGAAGGAGCGCCTCGGTCCTGCGGTACTGGTCCCATGCAAGGTCGTAGAGCCTGCGTACATAATAGAGGTTGCCTAAGGCCCATGAAAACCGGTAGTCCTGGGGGTAGCGGTCAAGCCCCTGGGTATACAGGGCGATAGCCTGCTCCCAGTATTCGGCATACTGCGCCTCCTGTGCCTGCGCGTAGATGCTGTCCGCGTCAGGGGCGCTGCCGGCGGTGTTCTGCGCGTCCCCGGAGAGCGCCGCGCACAGCAGGAAGGGCAGGGCCGCGGCTTTGCCCGGAAACAAGGGGCGGCGCTTTTTGGGCGGGCCCAGGGCAAGGGCCGCCGGCGGGAAAACCCACGCCAGCACCCGCCGTCTCAGGGGCAGGGCTTTGCGGTACGCCTGTAAAAAATCCCGGTACGCCCGGGCCAGCGCCGCAAAGTCCTCCGCCGTATATGCCGGCGCGTACCGCGCTATCCCGACCTTTTCATACACCAGCGCCGCGCCGGCTGCCGGCGCAGCCCTGACCCATTCGGACTCGGTCTGCCCCGGCTCCGGCTTACAGCCCCCAAGGGCGAGGCGCCGCTTTGCCTGGGCCCAGAGCAAATGAGCCTTCCTGCGGGGGCTTCTGCTGAGCGCCGAAGCAAGGGCGTAGCGGGTATGGGCAAGTGCCCAAAACGCAAGAACCAGCAGTGCAAGGGCCGGCGCCGCAAGACGCCGCAGCCCCTCTGGGGCGCTGTTTTCTCGAGTCTCTTCGGACAGCCCTGCGTTAGGAACAATTGAGCCGCGGTTATCCAGTATCTCTTTCATAAGGCGCTCGAACTCCGCCGGCATGCCGGAGGAGAACTGAAACTCCTCCCCTGCGGCAAGAAGCTCCGTGGTGGGGTCGTATTCTACCCATCCGTACCCCGGGTAGCACACTTCAACCCAGGTATGGGCCATGTTCGCGCTTATGGGGTAATAGTTGAAGTAGTGGGGCGCGCCGGTTGTTTTGCGGGGGCTGAAGCGGGAAGAATCTATAAAGAACCCTGCTGCAAGCCGGGCGGGAATATGAAGGGAGCGCAGGAGGAGGGTCATGGCGAAGGCGTAATACGAACAGTAGCCTTTCTTGGAGGTGAAGAGGAAATGCCCCAGCTGATCCCCGTCGGCGGCAATGCCGGGTTTCAGGCTGTAGCGGTACTCCCCTTCTTTAAGGAACTGGTAAACCAGCTCCACTTTTTCCTGATAATACTCCGCCCCTTGGGTTATTTCCCGGGCCAGGGCGGCGATGCGCCTGTCAGCGCCGTAATCGGTATAGGCCGCGTATTCCTCCGGGCTGAGGCCGAGGGCCCCGGGGCCGGGTTCTTCCGGCGCGGAATCAAACAGCTCGAAGACCAGCGCCTCGTTCACCCGGCTGTGCACCGAGTAGGCCGCGCTGAACGACGAGGCGTCCCAGTTTTCAAAGGGCGTAACCAGCACGGGCTTATTCATGGCGATAAACGCCCGGGAGTCAATGTTCACCAGATAATACTCCTGCTCGGTAAGGCGGGACGCCCGCCCTGCCCCCCCTGTTTCCTCCAGGGCTGCGCGGGCTTCGGGCCTCCGCTGGGGGTGGGTCTTTTCATCCAGATCCTCCCGCCGGAAGAACCCCTGCTTTTTGGTGTACCCTGAGAGCGCCGCCCGGCGGAGCAGGATGTGGTTGTCTGACGGGTCCTTTTTGACAATAAACACCAGATCGTCATTCACGCTGATTTCGCTCTCAAGATGGATAAACGGGGAAAAGTCAAACGCAAACAGGTTCGGCGCAAGGAGCCCGCCCTGCCGGGCCGCGGCTTTCTCTTGAAAAGGGCCGAGGAACAGAAAGCACCCGGCAATAACCAGCGCTGACAGGGCCGCGGCGGCGCCGAGCTGTTCCCTTTTCCGCGCCGCAAGCTCAGGGGGCGCGGAGAGTATGAGCGCCAGAATCTGCGGGAACAAGACGCCTGCTACCATGAGGATCATCATTACCGGCCAGCGGTACGCCTCTGCTGCGGGCGCCAGGGTGAAAATGGCGGTAAACAGCATATCCGCCATGATAATATCGGCCCGCAGGAACGCCCGGGACCGGCAGGCGAAATAGGTGGAGATGCCGGCCCAGTAAAACGGAACGAGCGAGACAAAGGCGTTGCGGTCAAGATTGAGGAGGAGGGAGTCGAGAACCACCGCGGTATCGGCAAAGAAGAATCGGGGGAAGGCGATGAAGAACCGGCTTGCCGGCGGGATGAGGATGAGGGTAAGCGCCGCTTCCAGTGGCCGGGCCTTTTTGCGGAAGAGCCAGTACGCGGCGGAGAGCGCCGCTGCCAGGGCCGCGAGGAACAGCGGCGTATCCGCCAAATCCTTGGCAAGCAGGCGGATCTGGTAGAGTATAAGCAGAAGGGCGCCGGAGCGGAGCATGAGGGCGGAAAGCGGCGGCCCCCGGGAGTCAGGGTGCATAGGCCCCTATACTATCACAACCCCTTGCGGGGGGTCTAGCGCCCCCTGCGCCCCCTGCGGGGGTTCACGTGCTTCCTGCGGCGCCCCCTGCGGGGGATTCACGTGCTTCTCGTGGCGCGAGGGTTTGCACGTTTAGTCACAACCCAGAAGGATGCGCCTCAGCGAAATTCGATAGCGTTAGCGGCTCAAAGCAGGCAGCCTTGAGCGGGGGGTTTGGGGGGTCTTAGAAAAAACCCCCCATCCTCTTAAAAATTCCCCCAGGGTGCGCCGGCACGGGACCGGTTTAGTGTCCGTTGCCGAAATACCCTCTGGCTTTCGCATACTGAGCAGCATTTGTGATATTCAGCGTATACTTCGGTTCGGCGCTTGCGCCGTACACCTTGAGCGAGCCCGTATAGGTTGAGTTCCACGTTGCTGATTGCCCTGTTTGATTGGTAAGGGTTGCGCTGCTTGTCTCTGCGGCGTCCAAGATGATTCGGGCGCTCTTGTTCCCTGAGCCTGTTACGGTGAGGGCGTACACATACTGATTCTTCTGAGATGCGGTTCCGTTAAAGTACGCGGTCTGCATAGTTCCCGCTTGTGTTACCGTCAGGTTGTATGACCCGGTATTTTTATCTTCAAAGGTACTGCCTAGTATAACCGTAACGCCGCCTGCTGCGGTATTTGCGGTAACAGCGCCTTTCGAGGCGTATTCGGATGATTCGTTTATCTTATCGTTTTGATTAACCGTTTCTGGATAATTGGGAAACGTGCGCTTGGCGCTTACGGTTACCTTTGTTCCCGCTTCATCAGTGAAGTCAAAGTTACCGCCGCCCTGTGCGGAAATGACCGTCTGAATCGCCGCTTGTATCTGGCTGCTCACCGCCTCAAGCGCTCCCAACAGCGCCGTTGCTTCGGCTTGCGAGGCAACCGCCGTACTTCCCACAGGCAAAGCGGGCAGGTCATCTACCTTGGGCACGGTGATTTGGGGGCCGCCGCCGTTGGTGTTGGCGTCCTCGTTTTCGCACCCCAGAAAAACGCTCCCGAATACCAGCGCTGCCGCTAGTAATCCTGTCATAAACAAAGCCCTTTGCTTCATTTTTTTCATCGTGTATACCCTCCTTTGTGGCCGATATACGAAAAATCCCCGCTGGGTAACAAAAACCGCGCCGGACAACGTCCGGCCCGTCTCCGACGGTTTCATAAGCATCCCGCCCCGCGCCTCGAAGCGAAAACCGCCCGCTTTGCCGCGCTTCGCAAGACGTTTATGAAACCGCCGG
>JAITHF010000280.1 GCA_031280115.1 Spirochaetaceae bacterium
CTATGAGGCGGTTATCCGCAAGGAACGGGAAGGGGCGTATCTGGGGCATTGCGTACAGGTTATCCCCCATATTACTGATGAAATCAAAAGCCGCATCGCCGCTCTTTCCGGCGCGGATACAGACGTGGTGATTGTGGAAATCGGCGGCACCGTGGGGGACATCGAGTCAGTCCCGTTTTTGGAGGCGGCCCGGCAGTTCATCCATGAGGCGGAAAAAGGGGACGCCCTCTCGGTACACCTTACCCTGATACCCGAAGTCCCCGGAGGGGAACTCAAAACCAAGCCCACCCAGCATTCGGTAAAATCCATGCAGGAACAGGGCATCCAGCCGGACCTGCTCATCTGCCGGGCGCCGGTCATGCTCGACGAAAGCACCCGCCGGAAAATCGCCCTCTTTACCAACGTGGAAATGGACGCGGTGTTTACCTCGTATAATATCGCAAGCACTATCTACGAGATCCCTCTTATCTTTTTTGAACAAAAGCTCGATCAGGTGGTGCTGAGAAAGATGGGGGTTGAAAGCCGCCACGCTGACCTCAAACCCTGGTACGCCATGATGGAGCGCTTTAAGTCCCGGCAGGGGGCCGTGCGGGTGGGGGTTGTGGGAAAGTATATGGGCCTCCATGATTCGTATAAGTCAGTGTACGAGGCGCTGTTTCACGCGGGCCTTGCCGCGGGCGTGGAAGTGGCGCTGGTGAAAATCGACTCCGCTGAGATTGAGAGCGCGCCCGACGCAGAGCGCGCGCTGAAACAAGGCGGCGCTTCTGTTGACGGTATTCTGGTGCCCGGAGGCTTCGGCCAGCGGGGCGTTGAGGGGATGATACAGGCCGCTGCCTTTGCGCGGGAACAGAACGTCCCCTATTTCGGGATTTGCCTGGGGATGCAGATTATGGTTATCGAGTGGGCCCGGCGGGTGCTGGGCTGGGATGACGCGGACTCCACCGAATTCCGCTCTGACACGAAACACCCTGTGGTGAGCCTTCTTGAGGAGCAGGTTGATGTTACCGCCTTCGGCGGGACCATGCGCCTTGGAAAAAGCGAGTCCGTTGCCGAACCTGATTCCCGCGTGTTTGCCGCGTATAAGAGCGCGCGCCTGTTTGAGCGCCACCGGCACCGCTACGAGTTTTCCAACCAATACCGCGCTTGCATGGCTCATTCGGGCCTGCGTATCAGCGCCCTCACCCCTGACGAGGCGCTGGTTGAGGCGGTGGAGTGGCCGGACCACCCCTGGGGCGTGGGGGTGCAGTTTCATCCTGAGTTCAAGTCAAAGCCCACGGCGCCGCACCCGCTTTTCCGGGATTTTATTACCGCCGCCCGGGACCGGCGGCGTTAGGAGGGGGAAAGGATGGAACAAAATGCGAAAACAGCCCTTGCTGTCGTTCTTGCCGGTATCATTTTTGGAGGCTGTTCGTTTGATTACGGGGAATCAAGCGCTGATACCCAGGAGCAGGCGGATCTTATTATGCAGGATGTAGAGTATGTGCGGGTTCGGGACGGGGACCCGCTTGCGCGTTTCACCGCCGAGACCGCCGAGCGCTTCGAGAAGCGGCAGATTATGGAAGTTACCCGCTTTTCTTTCGAGCAGTTTGAACAGCACGGCAAGGAGGTAAGCGCCGCGGGCACTGCCGGCGCCGCGACGGTGGAGCTTGAATCCGGCAATATCCGCATGAGCGGCGGGGTGCGCCTTGAGGTTTCCTCTGAAGATATTATTATCGAGACTGACCGGCTTGACTGGCAGGACAAGGAGCGGCGCCTTGAGGCAGGCGGAGACGAAGAGGTAACTATGCGGCGTTCAGACGGGTCAAACTTTTCGGGCCGGGGCTTTTCCGCGGAAATACGGGAAAGAACCTGGGGCTTTGCCCAGGGCATTGCCGGCACCTATATCTGGGAAGACGATGAAGAGGGCGAAGAGGGCGAAACAGAGGGCATATTATGGGAAGGGGACGGCGGGGGCCTCTTATGGGAAGGGGAAACAGAGGCTGCGCCTGAAGCGGGCGGGGAGGACGGGCTTTAAGCAGGGCCGGCGCCCGGCGCCGCCCCTGTAAACCCGCAGGCCCGCTAGTCGGTGTAGGTGATAGCCGCCTCTTGAGGAAAGGCGTCAACGCCGACCGCTGTTTTCCGTGAAAGGGACACGTTTCTCAGGCGGCTGCAGTAAGAAAACCCCCGCTCCCCTATGGAGGCCACTGTCGGCGGAATCGTAACGCTTACAAGGCTGGCGCACCATGAAAACGCGCTTCTTCCGATAGCGGCCACCGACGGCGGGAAGGCCACGGCTGTAAGATTTTCGCACTCAGTAAAGGCCCAATCCCCAATAGCGGCAACCGTGTCAGGGATGGTTACGCGCACAAGCCCATCGCACCCCTTAAACGCTTCTTCCCCAATAACCGTTACCGGAATACGGTCGATACGCTCCGGTATCGCAAGGTCTCCGCCGGGCCCGATGTAGCCGGTAATCGTAATGGTCTTTGACGGGCCTTCCCCCTTCACTTCCACCCGGAAATCCCCGCGAAGCAGGTCTTCTTGCTCATCTTCAGCAGGCTGGGCCGCTGACCGCGCCGCCGCTCCTTCGGCGCCGCTTTCGCTTTTGGCGCCTGAGGCGCAGGATAACGCCAGGCAGAAAACCGCCAGCGCCGCTATTCGTTGTTTCATTTTCATGCTGTAACACTCCTTGTTTTTATAATCGGCGGTTTTCACCGCCCATAATCGGCCTTTCTTTCTTATTCTTGACTCATCAGCGCCAAACATATAGGCTAAGGGTAATTAAGGAGTAAGTATGGACTATGCGAAAGAATCCCTTAAAAAACATATTGAATGGCGGGGGAAACTTGATATGGTGCCTAAAATGGCGGTGGCTTCAAAACAGGACCTCTCTCTGGCGTATACCCCGGGGGTAGCGGAGCCGTGCCTTGAAATACAGCGGCATCCGGAGAAAAGCTGGGAGCTTACCGGACGCTGGAACACGGTGGCGGTGGTAACTGACGGAACCGCCGTGCTGGGGCTGGGAGATATAGGGCCGGAGGCCGGAATGCCGGTAATGGAGGGGAAATGCGTGCTTTTCAAGGCATTCGGCGGGGTAAACGCGGTTCCCCTCTGCATCCGGTCGAAAGAGGTGGATGAGATTGTCAACACTGTGGCGCTTTTGGCGGGGAGTTTCGGCGGGATAAACCTTGAGGATATTGCCGCGCCCCGGTGTTTTGAAATCGAGCGGAAACTCAAATCCCGCTGCGATATTCCCGTTTTCCACGACGACCAGCACGGGACCGCCGTGGTGGTGCTGGCGGCGCTGTTGAACGCCCTCAAAATTACCCGTAAAAAGCTTGATCAGATTCGGGTCGTAACCAGCGGCGCCGGCGCCGCCGGCGTAGCAATCATCAAGCTCCTTATCGCCGTGGGGCTTACGAATGTTATTATGTGCGACCGCAAAGGGGCTATTTACTCGGGGCGGAGCGATCTTAACCCTGAAAAGGCTGAAATGGCGGCAATTTCCAACAAGGAACGGGCGCAGGGTACTCTTGCGGAGGTGATAAAAGGCGCGGATGTGTTTATCGGCATCTCTGCGCCGAAAATGCTGACAAAAGAGATGGTTTCTTCTATGGCTAAAGACCCTATTATCTTTCCTATGGCAAACCCCACCCCTGAGATTATGCCTGACGAAGCCTTTGCCGCAGGCGCCGCCGTGGTGGGCACAGGCAGGAGCGATTTTGCCAACCAGATAAACAACGTGCTTGCCTTTCCGGGTATTTTCCGGGGCGCTTTGGACGTGCGGGCCAGAGATATTAACGATGCCATGAAGATAGCCGCGTCCTATGCGCTGGCAGGGCTCATAGACGAAAAAGAACTCAAGGCGGATTACATCATACCAGAAGCGTTTGACCCGCGCATAAAAGACGCGGTTGCCAAAGCGGTCGGCGAAGCGGCCCGGAAAACCGGCGCCGCCGGCCTGCCGGTTTAAATGGCCTGCCGGTTTAACAGCCTGCCGGTTAAGGCCGTCCGAACCGCTCCTGCTCCCCTGCCCCGCGGCAGGGGCTTTACCGCGCTTTTGATAAAATCCTAGGATTACCCCATGAACCAATTTCGATTAGCCGGTCTGTGCGCCGCTTTTTTTCTGCTCTTTGCCTGCGCCAAAGAGGAGCCTCCGGCGCCGCCTTTTGCCGCAGCGCCAAAAGCGCCGCCGCCTGCCGCGCCGCCGGCTGAGGGGAGCGCCCTTTCTCCCCTGCCTTCGGCGCTCATAAAGAGCGGGGCCAGTCCGCTATGGTTTGAGTTCGGCCCCCTGCGGGACGGCGAGGCAGGGCCGTTTCTCGTTGCTTCCCCGGGGGAGGCCGCGCTTACCCCCTATGAGCCGTGGCCCTTGGCGCGTCTTGTG
>JAITHF010000010.1 GCA_031280115.1 Spirochaetaceae bacterium
ACAGCTTGTTGAGAAAAATGAGCAGGTTCTCGCGGAGCATGCAAGGCAAAGGCAGCAGAAAAAGGGGCCGGAGATAGATGAGTACAAACGGCAGCTTCTTGGCAGCCACAAGCAGGATATAGCGGCCCATGAACAGCAGCTTCAGGAAGAAATGGACAAAGATATGGCAGCGTACCGGGAGCAAGCCGGAAAAAACTTCGCCCAATGGTTCGGCAGCGGCGCGAAACACGACCAAGCGCTCCTTGACCGCCAAGAAGCGCTTGAAAAAGAGGCCGCCCAAAAGCGCGAAGCCTACCGGTTACAGCTCCTTGAGGCTCACGCGCAGGATATTGCCAACTATGAACAGGAGCTTGCGGAAAAAAACAGCCGGGAGGCAGCGATCGATGAAAAACTGCTGCAAAAGCAGCTTGAAGAAGAATTAGTGATTTACGAAAAGAACGACCTCATTAAGGAATTCCGGCTGGTCAGCTGCTGCAAACAAGCCCTGGAAGATTACACCCGCGCTATCGGCTGCGACGAAACCTACGGGGCCGCCTATTACGACCGGGGGCAGTTCTATTATGCTCTAAAAGAGTACGGCCCCGCTGCCGAGGACTTTCAAAAGGCTCTTGAGATAAACCCGAACGACCCGAATGCCCGGTCTATGCTGCAAAAACTGGAAGCCAAACAAAGCGGCCTGTGAACGCCCCCTGCGGGCAGCCGAAGGCTGTTTTAGTGGCACAAGGCAGCCTGCGGCTGTTTCGATGGCAGGCCGGGTTTCCGGTGCAGGGCTCGCTTGAAGCAACGCCTCAGCGGAATTCGCAAACGCACGGGCGCTGCACACGCCGCCTTGAGGGGTGGTTTGGAGGGTCTATGACCCTCCAAATTTTCTTCAAAAGGCGCGAAAGCGCCGATAATTCATACCATACCAACAGAGCGCGATGGAAAAACCGGTTTTTTTGCCGGCAAAATAAGTTTTTTTGCCGGCAAAACCAGTTTGTTTGTTAGAAAAACCAGTTTGTTTGTTAGCAAAATAAGTTTTTTTGTTAGCAAAATAAGTTTGTTTGCCAGCAAAATAAGTTTGTTTGCTAGCAAAATAAGTTTGTTTGCCAGCAAGAAAAGGTTTCTTGTAGTCAAGAAAAACTATCCTGTCACCCTATAAATCATTAGTATATAACGAATTATCGGCGCTTCGCGCCTCTTTGAAGAGTTTTTGGGGGCTCTTTTATCAGCGCTTCCTGTTTCGCGCCTTCTTTTGCGAACTCCGCGTAAGGGAACAGCCTCCGGCTGCCGGCGCTTCCTGTTTTGCGGCTCTTTGTGCGAACTTCCCGTAAGGGAACAGCCTTCGGCTGCCCTCCAAACCACCCCTCAAGGCTTCCTGCGTTGCGCCCTTTCGCCTGCGAATTCCGCTGAGGCGTTTCCATTTCCAGAACGAGAAGAGTTTCTAGCGGCAGACGAATAAGGCTCTTGACCAAAAATCTATTAGCATATATAGTTTATCTATTAGATTTTGAAAATGGTTTTCTTATGAAATGTTACAATAATCTTTTATTATTACCGGTAATCTTCTCATCAGGGCAGACTTCGCCTAGAACGCCGACACGCCGACACGCCGACACGCCGACACGCCGACACGCCGACACGCCGACACGCCGACACGCCGACACGCCGACACGCCGACACGCCGACACGCCGACACGCCGAATTATATAGGCCATTCTCTCTTTGTCAAGTATCTAACACCCTAAATTCACGCTTTTTTTATCTTTTTTCTCGATTTCCCCCTTTTTTCGCGGCAGTTGGGGTTGGCGTGTCATTTTCGCTCGGCAATTCTATGAACCGGACCCCGCGCCAAGCAAGGAGGCGGCAGGCGCTGTTTTGGATGTTGCGCTGCTGGTACAGCAAAACATACGTTTTTTTATCAAAGGAGCATAAGTATGAAACGGGTTACTTTTGCAGAAAGAGTTTTGGCAACGCTGAAACTCACGGGAGCGGCGGCGCTGGCGCTGGCGTTCATCATGATTACAGCAGGCTGCGACACGGAGGCCAGCCCCAACAAAACCGCGGATACGACTGACCCTGTGGATACGCCTGACAATGTATTCGCAGTAGATATCAGCGCAGAAACAGACTGGAACTACATGGTTGTTGGAACAGACGGGTCAAGCCTTTTCTTCAACGCAGATGAAGATACCGGCGTACCGACCCTTCTGTATCTAAAACCGGATAAAGACTCTGACGCCGGCTTTACTTATTTGTTTAAAGAAAACGGATTGGTGGATAAAATAATAGCGGACGGCCATGTTTTGTATTTTGGCAACTATAATGGGTACAAGTTTGATATGGCTGTAATTTATCCTGATGACACCATTGAATATTTTTATGATATAGAGACCGATATAAACTGGGATGCGTATAACGAAATACCCCCGGCAGATCAGTTGCGTTCCATAACTCAGTCACGATCCATTTTGGGTTGGGTTCTTGGATATGATGAACTTAATTGGTCCGATGCGGTAGGCGCCGCCTCATGTGGTACGGCTTGGATTCCTGGGCTTAACGCGCTTACGGCTCCATTATGCGGTTCTTATGTTGTCGGAGAACTTGCGCATGGGGCGGTTGAAGTAATTGACATTTTTGTTCCGGATGATCAACTTGGTTCACTAACAATTGATGTTCTACACGCAGCGTTGGATGGATATGATTGTCTTAGTGCTGATGTTGATGATTTGCCAACTTTATTGACTGGGGCGCAGAGTTGTGTTGCAGGTATTGCCGGTACGGTTGATATACTAAAAAACCTTGACCTTGATTTTGCCCGTCAAAGACAGCCGGAACTGGCCCAGGCGGATGGGGTAATAAACGGCGGCAGGGGCGACATAAAAGCAACCTTGTCTTGGAATAATCTTGCCGATGTGGATTTGCATATTGTAGACCCATACGGCGAAGAGATATATTACGCTCATAAAAATTCTGCGTCCGGCGGAGCATTGGATATGGATAACAGATATGGATACGGACCAGAAAACATTTATTGGGCATCAAGAAGAGCGCCAGCCGGCACCTATGAAGTATATGTGAATTTTTATAGCTCCGGCATTTCAGGAGCTTCCAACAGTTATTCTGATTATACCGTGTTAATCAATGCTTTTGGAAATACAAAAACCTACACAGGTACGGTTACATCAAATACCGGTAAAGTTTTGGTAGCAACGTTTAACAGCAACGGCGTTATTACACAAGGCCAAAGCGGCCGTCAAATCGTCATTGATATGTACGATTCTCGCGGCGACGGATGGGACCACTCAGGCGCGTTACGCATCACCGTAAACGGCGCAGCCATTTCCAACGCGCGCCTAAGCAGCGGCATTTCTGGCCGCCATACGTTCTTTGCGGACGCGGGAGATGAGGTCAATATGTATTGGACTGGAAATTCCGGGGACTATCACAAGGAAAATGCGTTTGCCGTGTATTACGCCGATACGCCGCCTGCTCCGGCATTTAACGCAGCCGGTTGGAGCGGCAGTAATGCTTTGCTGTTCAGGGTACAAAACTCATTATCCAATACAAACCTGAATCAGTTGCTGGGTTCATTTACGGTTTCTGCGTCAGGCGCTTCGAGAGCGATTTTTGGGCAAAGCAGGATCCCGCTTCCTCCCAAGGAGGCGCTTCTGCCTGAAACATATTCAAGGCGCCAGTAGCGCCTAAACGAACTATGAAGTTTTACACCATTGTTTTGCTTATCGCTTCTTCCTGCCTGCTTTTGCAATGTCACGGTAAAGGCGGCAGGGAAGAGGCCCATAGTTCCCCTCTGAGCGACTCCGAAAGGTTTGCCCGGGAATATCCTTTGGTAGGCAAGGATAATATTTTCGTATACCGGAACGCCGGCGAGGCCGCGGATATTTTGGAAAAGGGGAGGGGAATTGTATTTCTAGGCTTCAAAGAATGTTCATGGTGCCAGTCTTACGCCGTTTTCCTTCACGAAGCCGCAGGGGAGATGGGAATTAACACCATTTATTATTGCGATATACAGGAAGACCGCCAAAATAATTCGGAAAGTTACCAGAGGATACTCGGTATTCTTGACGGCCGCCTCCAGTATGATGATGAGGGACGTTCAAGGGTGTATGTGCCGGACGTATCAATAGTAAGCAGGGGCAGGATAATCACCCATGATTTTGAGACGTCAAAAGAAACCCTTGGATACAATACGCCCCAGGAATACTGGAGCCATGAGCGGGTGCAGGCGCTTAAAGAACGGCTTAGGGCAGGGATGAAGATTTATATTGAGATTGTCAGCAGAGCCTGCAATACGTGTTGAACCCGGAGAGAACAGGCGCGGGGCGCGGGGCGCTACTAGCGGCTTGCAGGATAGGCCGGTATACTGGACGGTATGGATACGTTATTACAGGCGGCGGCTTCTGATTACCTTGCGCCGCTCAATGAGGAACAAAAAAAGGCGGTGCTCCATACCGGCAGCCCCCTCCTTATTCTCGCAGGCGCCGGCTCAGGGAAAACCCGGGTAATCACCACGAAAATCGCCTATCTTATTCGGGAACAGCATATACCGCCCCAAGCTATTCTGGCGGTAACGTTTACCAACAAAGCGGCCCGGGAAATGGCGGAGCGGGCGCGGCTTATTGACGGGCGCGCCTCCTATGCGATGGCCCGGACGTTCCACTCGTTCGGCGCCTGGTTCCTCAGGCGCAACGCCTCCCTTGCCGGGCTTGACCCTCACTTCACGATTTATGACGACAATGATTCCCTCTCCCTCCTGTCCATGGCCGCGGAAAACCGCGAGCGGCAGGAACTTATATCCATCGCCCGCAAGATAGCCCTGGCCAAAGACTGCTTCCTCTCCCCGGACGACCCGGGCCTGTCCCTTATAGATTACCAGTAAGACTTCAAATCAGTCTACGCCGCGTTTGAGGAGCGGCTCAGGCGCATAGGCAGCGTTGATTTCGGGGACCTTATCAAAAAACCGGTAGAAATGCTGCGGGCCCAGCCGGAACTCGCCCGCCGCCTGCACGACCGCTTCCGGGTTATTCTGGTGGACGAGTACCAGGACGCCAATACCGCCCAGTTCGAGCTTTTGCGGGGGCTTTTCGGGCCGGAAACCTATCTCTGCGTGGTCGGGGACGACGACCAGTCTATCTACCGCTTCCGGGGCGCTGAAGTGCGGAACATTCTTGAGTTCCCCCAGCGCTTCCCCCGTACGGAGATTATCAGGCTGGAGCGCAATTACCGGTCCGGCGCCCCTATCCTCAGCGTGGCCTCTTCGGTGGTGCAGTGCAACCGGGGGCGGTTAGGCAAAACCCTCGCCGCCCAGCGGGAGGGGGGGAAACAGCCGGTGCTTGCGTTCCTGCCCAATCAAGATGAGGAAGCCGCTTTCTGCGCCCATCTTATCGCCAAGTCCGTGGGCGCCTGCAAAGCATCCTCCCAGGACTGGGCGGTGCTCTACCGGACAAACGCCCAGTCTTTGAGTTTCGAGACCGAGTTCTTGCGCCAAAGGATACCCTACCGCGTGGTAGGGTCGCTCAAGTTTTACCAGCGGGAAGAGGTAAAAGACGCGCTTGCCCTCCTCTCATGCGCGGTAAACCCCAAAGACGAGGTAGGGTTCCGCCGGATGATAAACAAGCCCCCCCGGGGCGCCGGCGCTTTAACCGTAAACCGTATCCTGCGGGAAGCCGCCTGCACCGGGGGCGACCTGCTCGCCGGCGCGGAAAAGGCCCTCCCCGCCCTGCCTGCGAAAGCGCGCGCCGGGGTTGCCCGGTTTCTCAACGCCCTTACAGAAAGCCGCAGGGACCTTGCGGAACAGGAGCGGAACAGGAGTTTTGATTCAGCATCATGGGTGGTAAAAGCCGGCGAGGGGCTGTCGGCCTGCACAGCCCGGCTCCTCCAGAATACGGGCGTTGCCGAATACCACCTGTCCGGCGACGCCGGCAGCCAGCGGGCGAACAACCTGCAAGAGCTGGCGAACGCGGCAAGCCTCTATCCTGCAAGCCCGGCAGGGCTTGCGGCGTTTCTTGAGCATATCGAGCTTGACAGGTCCCTTGAACAGGAACGGGACGCCGGCGGGAACGCGGTTACGCTTATTACCCTGCATAACACAAAGGGGCTTGAATTCCCGCGGGTTATTATGGCCGGCCTTGAACAGGGGGTGTTCCCACGGGAAGATAAGAAGGGGGAGGAGCTTGAAGAAGAACGCCGGCTTTTCTATGTAGGGGCGACCCGGGCGATGGACGAGCTGTATCTCTGCGCCGCCGCATCCCGCAGGCTCTACGGGCGCTCGGCGCTTATGCGGCCCTCGCTCTTTCTCTATGAGATCGCCCACGGGCTTGTGCGGGTTATAGGGTCCCGGCAGAACTATCCTGAGCGGCCCGGGGGGATTAAACCGTCCGAAACGTTTGAGGCGTTTGAAACGTTTAATACGTTTGAAAAGAGGGGTATCTATGATTGACAGGGCGCGGCTCATGCCGCGGGTACTGCGGGCCCGGGATTTCCGGCTCTATACCGAAAGGGGGAAGCGCCTTGTGGACCTGTGGCAGGACGGCGGCGCCGCGGTGCTCGGCCATACCCCCAAAGGCGCGCTTAAAACCCTCAAAAACGAGGCGGCCCGGGGGCTTTTAAGCCCCTTCCCCCATCCGGCGGAGGGGCGTCTTTTCAAAGCCCTCTCCGCCCTTTTTCCTGATAAAGCCTTCAGGGCCTACGCTGACGAAAGCGCGCTTTGCCGCGCGGCGGCGCAGGCGGGCTTTGCCCTGTCCCCGCCTTTTGCCGATCCGTCCCTGGGCCAGAGGGGGCCGCTCTGCCTGTGGCGCCCTTTTTTGGAAGATCCTGAAGATGCGATAGAAGATACGGCAGAAGATACGACAAAAGATACGATAGAAGAAGCGGGGCGCCTTCTGATTCCGGTGCTGCCCTCCGCGCTGGCCCCGAAGGTCTTGGTTATCCCCCGCCGTTTTGAGGCGGCGTTCCCGCCTGCGCCGCTCCTCCCGCCGGTTATCCTCGCCGCGGCGGCGCGGAGCGCCTACGCCTTGAGCGCTGCCGGGCGCGGGCGGTTCGCGGCGCCTCAACTGATTCGAGCGGCGCCGCGGTGGCGCAGGCGGGGGATATACCTTTCCCCTGCCGCGCCGCTTACTGAAGAGGCGTATACCGCAGTATTCCTTCAGTTTCTTGACGCAGGGTTCCTCCTGCCTCCGGTCAAGGCCCTCCCGCTTATCCTGCCGGCTGCCCTCTCCCCGGGCGAAGCGGCTCAGCTCAATACCCTCCTCCGGGGGCCTTTCCCCTAAACAGAGCCTCCCGCGGCTCTTTTACCGGCGTTTCCTGCGCCGCGGGCAGGCGTTTTGTTGGTGCCAAAATAACCTATCCTGTCCCCATATAACTCTCATTATTATATAACGGATTATCGGCGCTGCGCGCCTCTTAAAGAGAATTTGGGGGCTTTTTTACCGGCGCTTCCTGTTTTGCGACTCATAGTGCAAACGACGACTGCTGAAACAGCCTTCGGCTGCCCCCAAACCCCCCATAAAGGCGGCGTGCTTTGAGCCGGTGCGCTTGCGGAGCGCGGTGAGGCGCATCCTTCAGGGTTGTGACTAAACTTACAAACCCTCTCACCGCGAGAAGCACGTGAATCACCCGCAGGGTGTGAATCACCCGCAGGGGGTTGACAGGGTTTGGTTTGTTTGGTACGGTGGAGCTTATTATGGTACGAGAGGAAGAACATCTATGACACTCAAAGAAAAAAAAACACGCCGTGAACCAGACACGCAAGACCTGCTCCGCCGGTTTAAAACAAATCCGCTCATATTCATCGGGACTATCGCGGTGCTCGCCATTGTTATCGTTGCCTTCGTGTTTGTTCCGGCCATTGTGCCGAGCGCCGCGGGCACAGGAATGGAACTGGTTTTCGGCTCGTATAACAAAATACCCATTGCCTATACCCCGGGTAATTACTTCGCCCAGATACGGGATACTTTGGCGCGGAACGCGGCCCTGTACGGTATCGGCGACAACGACGTGTGGCGGTCGGCGTTTGAACAGGCCGCGGTGCATACGGCAATCATGGAAGAAATAAAAAAAGCCGGATACGCCGCGCCTGCCGGGATGGTGGATAAAAAAGTGGCGGATATGCCCCAGTTCAAAGAAAACGGCGTCTTTTCGCTTACCCGCTACCGGTCGCTTGACAAAAGCGCCCGCATGACCCTCTGGCGCCAAACCAAAGAACGGATGGAAACAGAGCAATACCAGAAGGACCTCCAGAACGTGCGGGTTTCTTCCCAAGAAACCGCGTTCATCCGGGCAATGGGCTCGCCCCAGCGGACATTCGATTTCGCGGCTTTCTCTATAACCGACTACCCGGAAGAGGAAATCAAAGCCTATATTGCTTCCCGCCAAAACCTCTTCGCCGTTACCCACCTGTCCCGCATTACGATTACCAGCAGCGAGCGGGAAGCCCGGCAGGTTCTTGACGGGATTAAAGCCGGAACGTCCACCTTTGAGGACGCGGCCAGAACCCACTCAAAAGACGAACACGCTGAAAAAGGCGGGGACCTGGGGAGCAGGATGGCCTATGAGTTTATACCGGACGTGCCGGACGAGGCGGAACGGGAGGGCCTTATGGCTCTGCCCAAAGGGGAGCTCAGCGCGGTGGTGGGCGTTCCTGAGGGCTGGGCGTTCTTCCGGGCTGAAGAGGCGCCTAAAAACACGGCGGATACCGAAGATAAAGCCCTTTTGGATAGGATCTTCCGGTCATATATTATGGAGTTCGAGCGGGGGCAGGTGGAAAACTTTTTTCTTGGCAAGGCTGAGGCGTTTGCCGCCGAAGTCAGGGAGCGGGGCTTTGACGATGCCGCGGCGGAGCGGGGGCTTGAGAAGCGGTCTTTCGGCCCCCTCCCCCTCAATTACGGCAATACGAACCTCTTTAACTCGGTGCTTACCGCGCCGGCGCCGGAGGTTTACCGCGCCGGACACCTTGAGAGCTTTTGGCAGGCAGCGTTTTCCACGCCCCTCCTGACCCCGTCGGCGCCGCTTGTGGTTGATACCTATGTGGCGGTGCTGTACCCCACAGAAGAAACCGTGCTGGACGAGCGGAACGCCGGCTATATAGATCTGGCGTACAGCTCGCTTTTAAACAACTATCTCACGATTACCCACGCATATTTTCTTAATCATCCGCGCATGGAGGACCGCTTTATCGAATCCTATATAAAATACTTCTACCCGGCGAACTAACCGTGCCGGACAAGCCCCGCAAAGTCCCGGCCCAACGGGGCTTTTCTGTTTCTTATCAAGGCAAAACCCTGCTTTCCCGCATAGATCCGGTTAGCCAGGGGGAGCGCCTTGCCAAAGCGGCCCCCAAGACCGAGCGCACCTTGTATCTCTGCCCTTCCCCGCTCTGCGGCTACGGTCTCGAATCCCTCCTTGCAGCGATGCCTTCGTGTTCGGCGGCGCTCTGCGTTGAGGCGGAGCCGGCGCTTGCGGCGCTGACAGCGGAGGCCCTTTCGGGCCTTCTTGCGAACTACCCGCACTCCATAGTGTTCGCCGGATACGCTGATCCTGAACGGGTCTGCGCGGTTATACGGGGGCATTGGGGAAGCCGCTCCTTCCGCCGGGTGGAAGTCCTGCGCCTGTCCGGAGGATGGCGCCTCCACGCGCCGGCGTATGACGCGCTGGCCCAGGCCATAGGCCGGAACCTTGCCACTGACTGGGGAAACGCGGTAACTCTGACGCGCCTTGGCCGGCGCTATATCTGGAACGCCCTGCGGAACCTGCGCCTCCTCCCCCTGGCCTCGCCCCTCAAAGACCTTGACTACGGGGACGCGCCGGTGCTTGTGCTGGGCGCCGGCCCCTCTCTGGACCGCGCCCTCTCCGGCCTTGGGGAGGTGCTGTCATGCCCGCGGCGGTTATGCAAAATAATCTGCGTGGATACGGCGCTCCTCTCCCTTTCCGACCGGAACGTGCCGCCTGATCTGGTGGTGGCCCTTGAAAGCCAGCACTGGAACCTGGCCGACTTTGTGGGCGCTGGTTTTGACCCGCCGCCGCGCCTTGCGATGGACCTTTCGGCGCTGCCGGGGACCTGGGACGCACTGGGGTCGGAAACGTATCTTTTCGCTACCCCCTGGACATCCCTGCGCTTTTTTGGCCGGCTCAAAGCCGCAGGGCTCCTGCCGGAGACGGTCCCGCCTCTTGGTTCAGTGGGGCTTACCGCCGCGGCGCTGGCGCTCAGGCTCTCAAAAGGGCCGGTCATTACCGCGGGCATTGACTTCTCGTATACCCTTGAGGCGTTTCATGCCCGCTCGGCCCCGGGAAGCAGGCGCCTTTTCCGTGAACAGACCCGCTTCAAGACCCTTTTGCAGGGAGACGCCGCGTTTGCCCCGGGCGCCTCCGCCGCGGTTTCCAAGACCGGCGTGCCGGTGCGTACCAATCCGGCGCTGAAAGCCTACCGGGACCTGTTTGAACGGCATTTCAGCGGGGAAGGGCGGATCCGGGACCTTGCCGGGTCAGGGCTGCCTTTGGGGGCGCAGGTCGTGTCCCTTTATGAAGCGGCGGCAATCTTGCGCGGCGGCGGCGGGGCGCGCATCGCCGGTCAGGGGGCGGCGCGGCCCCGCCGCCTTGCCGGAAACCGCCCCTTACAAGAGGCGGTGGAAGATTTTATCCGCCGCGAACGGGACGGCCTTATGGCGCTGCGGGATATGCTGACCGGCGCTGCGGGGGGGCCTGCGGCGGCGGCAGCCCTTGAGGAACTGCTTGACGCATCAGATTACCTGTGGGCCCATTTCCCTGAATGCGCCGGCGCCGAAGGCTGGCGGCCCCCTGTCTCTGACCGCTCGTTCCTCAACCGTGTCCGGGCCGAGCTGGACCCGCTCATACACCTCCTTGCGCCCCCCCCCTGCGCCCCCGAAGGGGGGTTCACGTGCTTCTCGCGGTGAGCGGGTCTGCAATTTGAGGCACAACCCAGAAGCGGCGCCTCAGCGGAATTCGCAAACGCACGGGCGCAGCGCAGGAAGCCGTTGGCTGGGGGTTTGGGGGAACTGGTTCCCCCATAAAAAAACAAAAGAGGCGCGAAAGCGCCGATAATTCGTTATATCACAATGGTTTATCCGGTTGTAAGGCAGCGGAAGCCGTGCAGGGGGCGGCTTTTTCTTGTTAGCAAAACAAGTTTTCTTGCTAGCAAAATAAGTTTCTTTGCTAGCAAAATAAGTTTTCTTGACAGCAAAATAAGTTTTCTTGACAGCAAAATAAGTTTTCTTGCTAGCAAGAAAAACCGGTTTTAACGCCGCAAGAAGCACGCAGCGGGCTTACAAAACCTGACAGGCCGGATGTTGTCCGTTTCAGAGCGCCCGATGAGTGTCGATAATCCAGTTATCTTTTTAGTCATGATCATGCGGCGCCTTCTTGTTTTGTTTGTTTTGTATAGAGTATGTTGAAACCGTTTTTCTTTTGCCATGCCAAAATATTGCTATAAAGGGTTGTATGTAAAAAGTATTCATTAGAAAAACTAAGGCGTAAATCTTTTGCTAATTTACCTTCTGAAGTTTTTTCTGATTCTTTAGAGATAGTAATGGCCATACACACGATAACATCATGCCCGTTACACAAATTGAAATAATCATCTGTTTTATTCTTTTCTATAAAGTCATCTATCTCGGTCTGACTCACCTCGCGACATTCGGATTTTGAGCGGCTTTTTACGAGCGCAATCAATTCCGCGTTTGTCATCCCTTCTTTTACGGAGTGAATAATGCCCTTGCAATCCAGCCCGCATTTCTCGACTTCATTAAACCAGCGGATATACGAGAGATACGCCACGCCTTGCATGGCTTCCCGCACTCGTTCGTCTGATTTTTCGGGTAACAGGTATTCTGCCAATACGCTTCGTACCGCTTCTGGGTAGGCCAGCATGGTCATTTCTATGTCATGCTTATCAGTGAAAAACAGCGCTTCGTATTCCGGATTTTTTTTGTTCAGATGATCAAAATCAGCGTCTTTGATGGCAATGAATTGTTTTGTGGTACCTGTGAGTTCTTTTAGCGCCTTGTATATATTGTTTTTTCCTTCAGTTGATCGCAGCGTAATGTTATCTTCGAGAAATAATTTGGAATATAATTTTACGTCATCTATACCTTCAACCAGCACAAATACAATATCTTTTCCCAAATTTGAATGTCTGGCAAGTTTGATTTCACTGATTATGTCGCCTATGTTTTTTTCATACGAATCCCTAATACTGGCCATTTCTATGCTCCCTGTTCCTTTTCCTACGCTGTTTTG
>JAITHF010000013.1 GCA_031280115.1 Spirochaetaceae bacterium
GGCGGTTCCAACCCATGCTCCCCGGTCTTATCGTATCTCCATAGACGTTACGTTCCCACGCTGCGTGGGTAGGTCTATTTGACTTTTTTAGTATACAACAAGATAGACAGGAGGTCAAGAATGTTGTTTCAAAACCTTTCCGTTGCGCCTTATATGAACCACGGATTGTATCGGCCGGAAGATGAACATGACGCCTGCGGTATCGGCTTTGTGGCGGATATCAAAGGCCGGGCCTCCCACGCTATTCTCCGCCGAGGGCTGGAAGTGCTGGAACGCATGGAACACAGAGGCGCCGAAAGCGCGGACAATAAAACCGGCGACGGCGCAGGGGTGCTTATCCGCATACCTCACGACTATTATAAACAATTTATCCCCGGGCTCCCAAAAGCCGGAACCTACGGAACCGGTCTGGTCTTTCTGCCGGAAAAAAATAACGGCCCCCGGGCCGCCGCAACAGCGCTTATAGAAGCCCTTGCCCTTGAAACCGGCTTCTGCCGCCCTCTGTGGCGGGACGTGCTCACTGATAACAGCGGCATAGGCGCCCTGTCCCGCGCCGCAGAACCTTCGGTAAAACAAATCTTTCTTGTCCCTGACCCGCAAGCCCTTGAGGGAGATGCAAAGGGCGGAAGCCTGACAGAAGAAACAGAAACAGAAACAGACCCGGTGAGCGGCCTTGAGTTCAGCCTGTACCTTTTAAGAAAAAAGATCGAAAAAGCCCTGGCCGCCCATGCCGGCCTCAGCGCCGCAGGCGTGCATATCCCCTCCCTCTCGTCCCGAATCATCGTGTATAAAGGGATGCTCATGCCGGGGCAGCTCAAAGACTTCTACCCCGGTCTTAAAGACGAGGCAGTGAAAACGCCGGTGGCCCTGGTTCACTCCCGCTTTTCGACCAATACGTTCCCGAACTGGGCCCTTGCCCAGCCCTTCCGCCTGGTGGCGCACAACGGCGAGATCAACACGGTTAAGGGGAACCGGTTCTGGGCCGCGGCCCGGGAAGCCCTCTTTGCCCACCGCAGGTTCGGCAGCCGGATACAGGATATACTGCCGGTCATCGAGCCGGATAAAAGCGACTCCGCCAGCTTTGATAATATGCTCGAACTTTTGGTTATGTCAGGCCGGAGCCTCCCCCACGCCCTTATGATGCTCATCCCTGAATCATGGAACGACAAGAACCCTATCCCCCAAAAACTCAAGGACTTTTATGAATACCACGCCTGTATCATGGAGCCCTGGGACGGGCCCGCGTCCATCGTCTTCTGCGACGGGCGCTATGTGGGCGGCACCCTTGACCGCAACGGCCTGCGCCCCTCACGCTACACTATCACCAAAGACGATCTTATCGTTATGGCTTCAGAGACCGGCGTGCAGGACTTTGAGCCGGATGAAATCGTGTATAAAGGGCGGCTCCTTCCGGGAAAACTGCTTCTTGTGGATATGCAGGAAGGCAGGATTATCCCAGACGCCGAAGCCAAAGAGCGGGTGTATGGCCGCAAGCCCTATTCCCAGTGGACAAAAGGGATAATCACCCTTGAGCAGGAACTGGACAGTCAAGAGGCCCCGGAGGATGGAGAGGACGGGCTGTTTGGGCCGGAAGAGACTCTGTTTCTTGAGCGGTCCGCAGGGTATACCAGGGAAGACCGGGAGCGGCTTCTTATTCCCATGATCGAAACCGGTCAGGAACCGACAAGCTCTATGGGGACCGATACGCCCCTGGCCGTGTTCTCCGACAAGCCCCAGCGGGTCTACGCCTACTTCAAACAGGTCTTCGCCCAGGTAACAAACCCGCCGATTGATTCTATCCGCGAAGATTTAGTGATGACCCTTACGAGCTTCGCAGGGAGGCAGGAAAATCTATTAGAAGAAACCGAGGCGCACTGCCGGAGGATTAAAGTCCGCTATCCCATCATGACCGGCGCTGACTTGCGGCGCTTAAAAAGCCTTGAAGAGGCCGATCCGGCCCGCTTCAGGTCCCGGACACTGGACGCTACGTTTTATGTGCCCTATTTCGAGCCGGAAGCTGACAGGAAAAAGCCGGCGGCGCTGGAGACCGCCGTCGACAGGCTGGCGGCTTCGGCGGCGGACGCCGCGCGGGAGGGGGTTTCGCTTATCATCCTCTCGGACAAGGCAAGCCTCGCGCCGGAAGCGGGGCGCTGCGCGGTGCCGGCGCTCCTTGCAGCAGGCGCGGTCCACCACGGGCTCATACGCGCAGGGCTGCGGATGGGCTGTTCGCTTATCATCGAGTCCGCGGAACCGAGGGAAATCATGCACTTCGCCCTGCTCTTCGGGTTCGGCGCGGACCTTATTGTTCCCTACGGCGCGCTGGCCTGTATCGCCGGCATCTGCCGGGGCCCTGACGCCTCGCGAACCGGCGGCTTCGCCCACGCGAAAAAGCAGTACCTCAAGGGGCTCCAGAAAGCCATGCTCAAGGTGATGTCCAAGATGGGAACCAGCACGCTTAGGTCCTACCGGGGCGCCCAGATTTTCGAGGCCGTCGGCCTGAGCCCTGAAGTTATCGAAAAATGTTTTGCCCGAACCGCGAGCCGTATCGGAGGCGCGGGCTTTCGGGAACTGGAAGCCGAGGCAGTGGCAGTGTATCAGGCAGCCCGGGAAGGCCGGGAGAGAACAAGCGGCGCCGGCGGCTCCGGCAGTAGTAGAAAAACCCTTTCAGCGCCGGATTACCTTCTTGACGCCGCAGGGCAGTACCGGTGGCGCTCTGGCGGGGAAAAACACGCCTGGAACCCTGAGGCCATACACCTCCTGCAATGGGCGGCGCGTACCGGCGATTTTGCGCGGTTCAAGCAGTTCACCGGCGCCGCGGACGCCCTCAACCAGAGCCCCCACGTGATTCGGGGGCTTCTTGGCTTTGCGCCCCCGGGAACGGTTGAGGGAGCGCCGGCAGCGCCGGTCCCCCTTGATGAAGTGGAAAGCGTCGAGGCGGTTATGCGGCGCTTTACCACCGGCGCCATGTCTTTCGGCTCTATTTCACGGGAAGCCCACGAGACCATCGCCGCGGCAATGAACTCGATTAAGGGGCGGTCCAATTCAGGGGAAGGCGGGGAGAACCCGGAGCGCTTTCCGGTTCAGCCTGACGGCGTATGGACCCGGAGCGCCATTAAGCAGGTGGCCTCAGGCAGGTTCGGCGTAACAAGCGAGTACCTTGCCAACGCGGAGGAGCTTCAGATAAAGATAGCCCAGGGCGCAAAGCCCGGGGAAGGGGGCCAGCTTCCGGGGCATAAGGTTGACGTGATGATCGCCCGGACCCGCCACGCAACCCCGGGGGTAACGCTTATAAGCCCCCCGCCGCACCATGACATCTATTCTATCGAAGACCTTGCGGAACTTATCTTTGACCTTAAAAACGCGAACCCCCACGCCCGCATCAGCGTCAAGCTGGTGTCCGAAAGCGGGGTTGGCACGGTTGCCGCCGGCGTTGCCAAGGCGCACGCGGACAACATCCTCATCTCCGGCTACGACGGCGGCACAGGCGCAAGCCCCCAAAGCAGTATCCGCCACGCAGGGCTGCCCTGGGAAATCGGCCTTGCTGAAACCCATCAGGTGCTCGTGCGGAACGGCCTGCGGGGGCGGGTGCGGCTCCAGACCGACGGCCAGCTCAAGACCGGACGGGACATAGTGGCTGCCGGTATGCTGGGGGCCGAGGAGTTCGGCTTCGGCACGGCGGCGCTTATTGTTCTCGGCTGTGTGATGATGCGTAAGTGCCACGAAAACACCTGCCCTATGGGGGTTGCCACCCAAGACCCGGAACTGCGCCGGCGGTTTACGGGAAAGAGCGAATACCTGGTGAACTTCTTCCGGTTCCTTGCCCAAGAGACCCGTGAAATCATGGCGTCCCTGGGCTTTAAGCGCTTTGACGATCTGGTCGGCAGGGCGGACCTCCTCATCCAACGCAAGAGCGGCAAGCCCAAATCAGCGGGGGTAGACCTTTCAAAACTGCTCTCTAAGGCCGAGGGCCCGGCGGATATTCCCGGGGGCGCGGCGCTGCGCTGCGTGCAGGACCAGATTCACAAAATTGACGCGGTCCTTGACCGCGCCTTGATCGAACGGTGCCTTGACGCGCTGGACAAGAAGATACCCACAGCCCTGCAATTTCCCGTTCATAACACAGACCGCGCCGTGGGAGCCATGCTCTCTTACGAGGTCTCCAAGCGCTTCGGGGGCCAGGGTTTGCCGGAAAATTTTGTTACCGTTGACTTTGCCGGTTCTGCGGGGCAGAGTTTCGGCGCGTTTCTTGCCAAAGGCATTACCTTCCGGCTTGCAGGAGACACCAACGACTATCTCGGCAAGGGGCTTTCCGGCGGGCGCATTGTGGTTGCCCCTCCTGCGGGCTCCGCCTTCAAAAGCCACGAGAATATCATTGTGGGGAATACGGTGCTGTACGGCGCCACCTCTGGCGAGCTGTACGCCGCAGGCGTTGCGGGCGAGCGGTTCTGCGTGCGTAACTCCGGCGCCACAGCGGTGGTGGAAGGCGCCGGGGATCACTGCGCCGAATACATGACCGGCGGCAGGCTCATCGTGCTGGGCGCGGTGGGGCGGAACTTCGCCGCAGGTATGTCAGGCGGCATTGCCTATGTGCTGGATAAAGACGGCAATTTCGCGTTCTTTCTCAACAAGGGGATGGTGGAGCTTTCCGGCCTTGACAACGAGGAGGACGAACTCTTTGTGAAAGACACGATTGGCAAACACCTCTATTGGACAGGCTCCGCGTATGCCCGGGATATTTTAGACCGCTGGAGCAAATGGCGTTCCAAGTTTGTGAAAGTGCTTCCCGTGGAATACAAGCGGGCGCTCCAGCAGATGAAGCTCGCCGAACTTGACCGGAAGCTCTTTGAAATACGGGAGAAAGAAGAGATTACCGAGCGTTCGTAACGCGGCAGCAGGCGGGGCGTACCCGCCTGGGGCGGCGCACGTAAAGAGCCGAAGCTGCTTCTCAAGGAGATTGGAATATATCCGGTAAACGAGAAAAAATAAAAAGAAAATAAAAAGAAAAGAAAAATGGAAAAAAGGGAAAATATGGAAAATCAGGGGTTTACCCATCTTGACGAACACGGGAACGCGGTAATGGCGGATGTTTCCGGCAAGGACATAACCGCGCGGGCTGCAAAAGCCCGGGGGCGTATCACCATGAGCGCCGGGACTTTGCGGGCTGTCCGACAGGGCGTTGCGGCAAAAGGGGATGTGCTTGGGGCAGCCCGTATCGCGGGCATTATGGCGGCCAAGCGTACCGCAGACCTTATCCCCCTCTGCCATCCGCTCATATTTGACACCTGCGCCGTGGATTTTGCCCTGCAAGAGGTTCCGGCGCCGGCAATCGAAGCGGTCTGTTCAGTAAAACTCTCAGGGAAAACCGGCGCCGAAATGGAAGCCCTTACCGGCGCGGCAGTGGCGCTCCTTACTATCTACGATATGTGCAAGGCCCTTGACCGGAGCATGGTAATCAGAGAAATACGGCTTGTGGAAAAATCCGGCGGCGCAAGCGGCCTGTGGACAGCCCGGGAGTAAGGCGCGAAGCACGATACCTCGGGGTCGTGTTATGAGCCAGTGCGCTCTCAAAGCGCGATGAGGCGCCGCGAGAGGGTTGTGCCTAAACGTGCAAACCCTCCCGCCTCAGGAAGCCTTTAGGGGTGGCGTGGAGGCAGCCTCCGGCTGTTCCCTTACGCAAAGTTCGCAAAAGAATACGCGAACCATGAAGCGCTTATAAAAAAGCCCCCAAAAACTCTTAAAGAGGCGCGCAGCGCCGGTAATCCGGTATAAACTAATGAGTTATGCAGAGGCGGGACCGTTATTTGGTTCCCCAAAAACTTATTTGGTTCCCCAAAAAACTTTATTTGGTTCCCCAAAAAACTTATTTGGTTCCCCAAAAACTTTATTTGGTTCCCCAAAAACTTTATTTGGTTCCCCAAAAAACTTATTTGGTTCCCCAAAAAACTTATTTGGTTCCCCAAAAACTTTATTTGGTTCCCCAAAAACTTTATTTGGTTCCCCAAAAACTTTATTTGGTTCCCCAAAAAACCGGTTTTCCTGCCGCGCCTCAGCGGGCTTCGATGGCGCACGGGCGCAGCGCAGGAAGCACTTGCGGAGGGTTTGGGGGGTCTTAGAAAAAGCCCTCCAAAAAAAGCCCCCCAGAGGGCATTGACAAAGGGGGCGGCGCTTTAGTATGTTCTTAGGCAGGCGTCCGGATTTATTTATCACTTCATTCTTTAAATAAAAACAAAAAACCAACATATTCCGGATACTCATTCCCTATTCCCCTCTAAGGAGCCCCCGCCATGACAGCAGGCGAAGCAATCGTCCATATCCTTGTGAAAGAAGGCATCACCCACGCCTTCGGTATCCCCGGCGCCGGCATAAACGGCTTTTATAAATACCTCAAAGATGCGCCTATCACCCATTATCTTATGCGCCATGAAGAAGCGGCGGTTCACGCTGCCGGCGCCTACTGCCGCGCCTCAGGCCGTATGGCCCTTGCAGTGGCCACCTCAGGCCCTGGGGCCACCAACTTCGTAACCGGAATCTATACCGCATGGATTGATTCGGTGCCGCTTATAGCCCTTACCGGCCAGGCTGCCGCCGCGCTCCTGGGCAAAGGCGCGTTCCAGTGCGCGGATATTGCCGAAATCGTGAAGCCTGTGGTGAAAAAGGCGTGGTGCGTTACTGACGCCGCCGCGGTCCCCCAGGTGTTCTGCGACGCCTTTAAGACCGCCCGCTCCGGCAGGCCCGGCCCGGTGCTTATCGACCTCCCGCTGGACGTCCAGCTCGCGGATATTCCCTTTGAACCCGCCTCTTATGAGGCCGGAACCATTGAAAAGCCCCTTGAACCGGACATGGCCGGTATCAGCGCGGCGCTGGATCTCCTTGAAGAGGCGGAACATCCGGTCATTATCATGGGCGGCGGGGTCATCCTGGGCGGCGCGGAAAATTACCTGCGGGAGTTCGCCGAATATACGGGTATACCTGTGCTCACGACCTACATGGCAAAAGGGGGTATCCCCGAACGCCACCCCCTGTACGCCGGGCAGATAGGTATTCAGTGCGGCGCGGCCTCAACTGGTAACAGCGTGTTCCTTGCTGCTGACGCGGTGCTTGCCGTGGGGTGCCGCTTCACCGACCGGCATACCGGCAATACGGCGGTGTATCAGGGGCAGAGGCGGTTTATCCACGTGGATATTGACCGGAACGAGCTGGGCAAGATTATTAAGCCGGAGATTCCCATCCACGCTGACGCGGCCTTGGCGCTTAAAGCGCTCACAGCCGCCGCCAAAGCCCGGGGCCATGCCCTGAAAAAGCACGGGACCCTGCCGGCGGTTCCCTTTCACGAGACCCGCAGGGCGTACCGGCCAGAGCCGGACAAAAACCGCAAAATCATAGACCCCCGGGAGGTATTTGCGATTATAAACCGCGTGTTTGACGATGAAACCATATTTACTACCGGCTGCGGCCTTACCCAGATCTGGAGCGGCCAATACCAGATTATCAACAAGCCCCGAACCTACCTCCCTTCCGGCGGCGCAGGAACCCTGGGCTTTGATATTCCCGCGGCCATCGGCGCCAGCGTTGCCACCGGGCGAAAAGCCGTGGCAGTTATGGGGGACTTCGGCTTTACGTTTTTAGCGGAGGAGCTTGCGGTGGCGTCCCGCTGGAACCTGCCGGTAGCGGTAATTATTATCAATAACGCCTGCCTGAGCCTTATACGGCAGAACCAGAAGTACGCCTATGACTACGAATACGCCGTGTCCGTGAAAGAGAACAACGGGTTTATTGACTATATCAAGGCTGCCCGGGCCTTTGGGTGCGATGCTAAGCGGGCGCATACCTACGAAGAGGCGGAAGCCGCCCTGGTCTGGGCCGCCGCGTCCAAGGCGCCTGTTGTGGTGGAGATTATGGCGGACCCTGAAACCGACTGCGATATGGGGGGCGACCTGGCCCATATCCGCCGCTTTGCCGGATCCCCGGCGCGCTAAAGGAGGCGTTATGATGAATCCCCTCTTTGACCGCGCAAGATCCCTCCTTACCGCATGGAAGCAAGACGCCTACCGCTTTGGACTGGGCGCTGTCCGGGAGATACCCAGCCTGGCATCCGGTTTTGACGGCCCGGTCCTTGCGGCCTGCAACCGGCGGGACCTGGCGGCGGCGCTGCAAAACGCGGGGCTGCCGGCTGCCGCGGTTATTGCCGGCGCGAAGCCTAACACGCCGAAAGAAGACGCCGCCCGGATCGCCGGGGCCATCCTCCGGCATAAGCCGGCGCTTATCGCGGCTGCAGGCGGGGGCTCCACCATTGACGCCTGTAAAGCCGCATCGGTCCTTGCGGCCTTGGGATCGGCGTCAGCGCCGGATCTGGAAGGCTGTTTCGGCATGGGGCTGGTAAGCAAGGCGCTGGAAAAGGCAGGCGCCCGGCTCACGCCGGTACTCGCGGTTCAGACCTCTGCCAGTTCCGGCGCCCACCTGACCAAATACGCCAATGTAACAGACACGGCATCAGGGCAGAAAAAACTCATAGTAGACGAAGCGCTGACGCCGGCGCGGGCGCTGTTTGATTATGAGATGAGCGCCTCCATGCCCCGGGCGGTTACGGTTGACGGCGCCCTTGACGCGGTGGCCCACTGTTTTGAGGTGTTAATCGGCATACCGGAGGCGCAACTCCAGCAGGCTGCGGCCATTGCCGCGGTAGGAATCGACCTTGCCCTGGAATACGCGCCGAGGGCGGCGCGGAACCCGCAGGACCTGGAAGCCCGCGAGGGGCTTGGGCTTGCCACTGACCTGGGAGGCTTCGCCATTATGACCGGCGGCACCGGCGGCGGCCACCTTACCAGTTTTTCTCTGGTAGGCGCGGCAGGTCACGGGACGGCCTGCGGCATTATGAACCCGTACTACGCGGTGTTCTTTGCCCCGAAAATCGAGGGGCGCCTCAGGCTTGCAGGGAATATCTTCAAAAAGCACGGGTACAGCAGGGAAAATCTGGAGGAACTGGAGGGAACCGGTCTGGGGCTGGCGGTTGCCAAAGCCATGACCGCGTTTAATAGGGCTATCGGGGCGCCTTCGGCGCTGGGGCAGCTTGCGGGCTTTCAGAGCCGGCCCTTTATCGCAAGAGCCCTGGAAGCGGCGAAAGACCCCCAGCTTGAAATGAAGCTCAAGAATATGCCGTTCCCCCTTACTGCCGGCACGGTGGACGAGTATATGGAGCCGATCTTACGCGCCGCGGTGGAAGGCGATTTCTCCCTGATAAAACCCCCTGCGGGCAGCCGAAGGCTGTTTTAGGTGCTTCTCGCGGTGAGCGGGTTCGTAAGTTTAGTCACAACCCAGAAGTTGCGCCTCATGGCGCGTTGATAACGTTAGCGGCGCAGCGCAGGAAGCCTTTAGGGGTGGTTTGGAGGGTCTATGACCCTCCAAATTCTTCCCAAAGAGGCGCGGAAGCGCCGATAATTTTTAATATACCAACAAAGCACGGCAGAAAAACCGGTTTTCTTGTAGCCAAGAAAGGTTTTCTTGTAGCC
The DNA here is from genome assembly GCA_031280115.1 of Spirochaetaceae bacterium. Classification (GTDB taxonomy): domain Bacteria; phylum Spirochaetota; class Spirochaetia; order Treponematales; family Breznakiellaceae; genus JAITHW01. The sequence goes on from JAITHF010000013.1 coordinate 9,507, forward strand.
AAGAAAGGTTTTCTTGTAGCCAAGAAAGGTTTTCTTGTAGCCAAGAAAGGTTTTCTTG
>JAITHF010000166.1 GCA_031280115.1 Spirochaetaceae bacterium
GTTTGCGCGGTAACGCGGAAGGTCTCCGCGGGAACCGGAAAAACCGGTTTTCCCGCCGCGCTCTGTTGGTATAATAAAAATTATCGGCGCTTTCGCGCCTCTTAAAGAAAATTTGGGGGAACCAGTTCCCCCAAACCCCCAACCAAAGGCTTCCTGCGCTGCGCCACTCACGCTATCAAAGCGCGATGAGGCGCCGCTTCTGGGTTGTGACTAAACCCCCAAACCCTATCGCCGCAAGAAGCACCTGAATCCCCCGCAGGGGGCGCAGGGGGTTTACCCAAAAAATTATACGGATTACACTAAACTATATGGAACGTACCTTATCTCATTTTTTTACCGCCCCTATAGCCCAAAAGGCCGGATACATGATTGAAACAGGATACCTGTACCACGCCCCCCTTGACCCTTTGGTTACCGGATTAGCGTATGATTCCCGCGAAGTGGAACAGGGTAATATCTTCTTCGCCCTGGCAGGAATACACCATGACGGCCATGCCTTTGTGCCGGACGCCATAAAACGGGGCGCTTCGGTCATTATCCACCAGAACGAACTTGATTTTTACCATCCTGATATTGTCTATATTAAAGTCAAAGATTCCAGAGCCGCCATGAGCCCTGTGGCCGCGGCTTTCTACGGCTTCCCCTCAAAACACCTGTCAGTAGTGGGCGTAACCGGCACTGAAGGGAAAAGCACCACTGTGTATCTCATTTACCAGCTTCTTAAACTCTCAGGCAAGGCCGCGGGGTTTCTTTCAACCGTGCAGTTCAACCACGGAGGCGGCGAACAGTGGAACCGTAAACACGAAACCACGCCGGAAGCGGCCTCTGTCCATAAAGCCCTGTCCCTCATGCGGGATAACGGCCTTGAATACGCGGTCATCGAAGCCAGCTCCCACGGGTTATCCGCGAAAACGAACCGTCTTGGGGATGTGGCGTTTGATGCGGCGGTGCTTACCAACGTAAATCGCGAACATCTTGAATTCCATGAGACCTGGGAACAATACCGGTACGACAAAGCGAACCTCTTTCGCGCCCTTGACGCTTTTTCCCATGAAAAGGCGTTAAGTAAAGAGGCGGCAGGGAAAGCGGCGGTTCCTTCTTTCGCGGTGGTCAATCTGGACGATCCAAGCGCAGCCTATTTCTCCGAAGCCACCAGGCATATTGTGTATACCTACAGCGTCCGCGGGAGGAACGCGGACCTGAAACTTGAGAAGGCGGCCAGTTCCCAGACCGGAAACTGGTACGAACTTTCGGTCAGAAGCAAAAGCAGAAACCCCGAGGAAGTGATAGACCTCCGGGACCGGCTTCCCGGAGCGTTCAACGCGGGAAACGTGCTTGCCAGCCTGCTTACGGTCTCGCAACTCCTTCTTGTTCCCATAAAATCGCTGGCTCCGCTTGTTCCCCTGCTTAAACCGGTTCTGGGCCGCATGACCCGGCTTGTCCGGGGGCAGCCTTTTGAAGTGCTGGTGGATTTTGCCCACACTCCCTCATCTTTTCAGGCGGTTTTCCCGCCGCTGCGGGAGCGGATAGGCCGGGGCCGTATCATAAGCCTGTTCGGTTCCGCCGGGGACCGGGACACCAGCAAGCGCGGCGAACAGGGCCGGATTGCCGCGGAGTGGTCAGATATTGTTATCCTCACCGACGAGGATCCGAGAGGGGAGGCGCCGCTTGCTATACTCGAAGAGATAGCCTCGGGGATTCCCAGCGGGAAGCGGGGGGAAGACCTGTTTCTCATCCCCAACCGCCCTGCTGCGGTGCGGACGGCGTTTGTCATGGCGAAAAAAGGGGACCTGGTTATACTGTTGGGAAAAGGGCATGAAAACTCGATTATTTACGCTGGCGAAGTGAGGCCCTACAACGAAATAGATGAAGCGGAAAAAGCCCTTGCCGAACTGGGCTATATCGGCGGCAGCCCGCGCCTCTCTGTATAACAGCGGGGGGCTGGGCTATGTATGATATTGCTATTATTGGATTAGGCCCCGGGGGCGCAACTCTTGCAAGGCTTCTTGACCGGAAGCTCCGCGTGATTGGGATAGACAGGAAAAGCCTTGAAAGGGGCAAATGCTGCGGCGGCCTCCTCTCGCCCTCGGCCCAAAGGATGCTTGCCCGCAATACTATTTGTCTGCCCAATGAAGTTTTGGCGGACCCGCAAATTTTTTCGGTAAAGACTATCGACCTTGATAACTGTATCGAGCGGTCTTACCAACGGTTCTATATCAATATGAATCGGGCGAAGTTCGACAATTTTCTGATTTCTTTAATTCCCGATACCGTAGAATTGCGCCGCAGCAGCCTGTGTAAAAGCGTAACATGGGAACAGGGCGCCTACCGGCTCGTGGTTAAAACAAAAGAGGCGGAGGAAACGGTGGAAGCCAGGACCCTCATCGGCGCGGACGGCGCCAATTCAATCGTGAGGAACACCTTTTACCCAAAAAAGCGCATACATAGGTATATGGCTATTCAGGAATGGTATGAGGACCAGGTCAACCCGCCGGGTTATTGCTGTATTTTTGATAGAGAGGTGACCGATTCATACTGCTGGACCATTGCAAAGGATCGCTGCCTTGTTATTGGCGGGGCGTTTCCCGTAAAAGACAGCGGCAGACGGTTTGCGATGTTAAAGGAGCGGGTGCAAAACAGGGGGCTTTATGTGGGGAAACTGCTGAAAAGGGAGGGATGTTTTGTATATCTGAATAAAGGGTTTGGTATGTGTACGGGCGGGAACGGGGCGTATTTAATAGGAGAGGCGGCGGGTATGATAAGCCCAAGCTCTTTGGAGGGGATTAGTTACGCGCTTGAGAGCGCGGAGAAGCTGGCGGAAGTTATAAACCGGAGCCTTGACAATATCGGGCCGCGGTATTTTATGAAAACAGCAGGGATGAGAATAAAATTGCTTGGCAAGATGCTTAAAATGCCGTTTATGTATAACAGGTTTTTAAGAAAGCTTGTTATGAAAAGCGGAATAGAGGCTATTTAAAAAGGTAAGCCTGGCGACGACCTACTTTCCCGCCCTGTAGGGCAGTATCATCGGCGTGAGAGGGCTTGACTTCCGTGTTCGGGATGGGAACGGGTATAACACCTCCACCATAATCAC
>JAITHF010000168.1 GCA_031280115.1 Spirochaetaceae bacterium
AATATCCAGGACGCTTTTGGGGGGGGTTGGGGGGTAACAGTACCCCCCATAAACTCTTCAAAGAGGCGCGGAAGCGCCGGTAATTTTTTAATATACCAACAGGGCGCAATGGAAAAACAGGTTTTTTTTGGGAACCGGCAACTTTATTTTGGGAACCGGCAACTTTATTTTGGGAACCGGCAACTTTATTTTGGGAACCGGCAACTTTATTTTGGGAACCGGGCAACTTATTTTGGGAACCGGCAACTTTATTTTGGGAACCGGACAACTTATTTTGGGAACCGAATAACTTATTTTGGGAACCGGACAACTTATTTTGGGAACCGAATAACTTATTTTGCTGGCAAGAAACTTTTTCTTGACTACAAGAAACCTTTTCTTGGCTACAAGAAACCTTACTTTGCTAGCAACAAACTTGCTTTTACTACAAACCAACGTGCTTTTACTACAAACCAACTTATTTTTAGAGGAAAGCAACTTGTTTCTAGAGGAAAATAACTTGTTTTTGCTGGCAAACAGACTCACTTTGCTAGCAAAAAACTGGTTTTCCTGCTGCGCTCTGTTGGTATATTAAAGAATTATCGGCGCTTTCGCGCCTCTTAAAGAGAATTTGGGGGAACCAGTTCCCCCAAACCCCCGCTCAAGGCTTCCTGCGCCGCGCTACTCACGCCATCGAATTCCGCTGAGGCGCCGCTTCGGGGTTGTGACTAAACGTGCAAACCCCTCGCCGCAAGAAGCACCTGAATCCCCCTATGGGGGTTGCGCCTCAAGGGGTTTTTTTGTATGATGCCGAAGCAAGGAGCGTATATGGACCTGAAACAGTATGAATTTTGGTTTGTTGTGGGAAGCCAAGACCTCTATGGGGAAGAAACTCTCCGCATAGTAGGCGAACACGCCCGCATTATGGCTGATGATCTGGCGCAAGACCCGCTCTTGCCCGGAAATGTGGCGCTCAAACCCCTTGCCGCCTCCCCCGCAGTAATCCGGCGGATCTTTGAGGAAGCCGCCGCCTCCCCCTTTTGCGCGGGCATTATAACCTGGATGCACACCTTTTCCCCGTCAAAAATGTGGATTCAAGGGCTTGGGCTCAACAAGAAACCCCTCCTCCACCTGCACACCCAGTTTAACCGCGACATCCCCTGGGACGCGATTGATATGGACTTTATGAACCTCAATCAGGCGGCCCACGGGGACCGGGAGCACGGCCATATCTTTGCGCGGATGCGCCTCCCCCGCAAGGTGGTCGCAGGGTTCTGGCAGGATAAAGAGGTGCGCCGCCGTATCGGCGTGTGGATGCGCGCCGCCTGCGCCCTGCGGGACGGGATAATCCATCCGGCCATCCGTATCGGCGACAATATGCGGGAAGTGGCGGTTACTGAAGGGGACAAGGTGGAAGCCCAGCGGCAGTTCGGCTGGCAGGTGAACACCTGGGGCGCGGGGGACCTTGCCGCGTGTTATGCGGCGGCTTCTGACAAGGCCGCGCATGATCTGGCGCAGGGCTATGAGGCGGCGTATGCCTGCGGGTTTTCCCAAGGGGGCAGGGACGCGGTTATCCAGCAGGCGAAACTGGAGATCGCCTTGCGCTCGATGCTTGAACAGGAAGACGCCCGGGCCTTTACCACCACGTTCCAGGACCTCCACGGCCTTCCCCAGCTTCCGGCGCTGGCAGTCCAGTCCCTTATGGCCCAGGGCTGCGGGTTCGGCGCTGAAGGGGACTGGAAACAAGCCATGCTCACCCGCGCCGCGAAGGTCATGGCAAGCGGGCTTCCCGGAGGCGTCTCGTTTATCGAGGATTATACCTATCATCTTGAGCCGGGAAAAGAAGCGGTCCTGGGCGCCCACATGGTTGAGGTCTGCCCCAGCATTGCGGAGGCAGGGAAAAAGCCGCGCATAGAGGTCCACCCCCTTCTGATAGGCGGCAAGGCGCCGCCTGCGCGGCTCGTGTTCAACGCGGCCCCCGGGCCTGCGGTGCTTGCCACGGTGGTTGATTTGGGGGACCGGTTCAGGATGATTATAAACGAGGTTGAAGGCATCCCCATTGAACACCCTTTGCCGGCGCTGCCGGTGGCGCGGGCCCTGTGGAAGCCCTATCCGTCCCTGGCAAGCGCGGCGGAGCAATGGATTATTGCAGGCGGGGCCCACCATTCAGTGTACGCGCCGGCGCTTACACGCGAGTTCTTCCAGGACTGGGCGGCTATGGCGGGGATCGAGTGCGTCCTTATAGGCCGCCCCTGAAACAGCCGGCTATGCCGGCTCCGCCTCCTCCCCTAAATAGGCTTTACGCACGTTATCGTCTTTTAAGAGGGATGCGCCGGTGTTTTGCAGGGTGATAACGCCGGTTTCAAGCACATAGGCGTAATCAGCAATCTCAAGCGCCGACCGGGCGTTCTGTTCAATAAGGAGGATCGTAACCCCGTTCTGGTTTATCTCGCGGATAATCTCGAAAATCATCTTGGCAATAAGCGGCGCAAGCCCCAAGGACGGCTCGTCGAGCATAAGCAGTTTGGGGCTTGCCATAAGCCCCCGGGCAACTGCCAGCATCTGCTGTTCCCCGCCGCTTAACGTTCCCGCATGCTGGCGCCGCCGCTCCTTGAGCCGGGGAAACAAGGCGAAGCACCGCTCCCTGTCCTGCCTGACCGCCTGTTTGTCCTTGCGGGAATAGGCGCCCAGGGTTAGGTTCTCGTCAACTGTCAGGTTGGGGAATACCCGCCTGCCCTCTGGAATAAGAGACAGCCCCCGGCGCACAATGTCCCTGGCGTCCCTGCCGGCAATATCCTCGCCGTTCCAGAGTATCCGCCCCTCCGACGGCTTCACGAGCCCTGCCACGCTGTTCAGCATGGTGCTTTTCCCTGCGCCGTTGGCGCCGATAAGGGTGATGATTTTCCCGTCAGCAACCTCCATGTCAATGCCCCGCAATGCGTGTATCCCCCCGTAAAACACCGAAAGCCCCTCTAAACGCAGCATTATTCCACCCCCAGATAGGCGTCGATAACCTTTTGATTTTTTCGTATCTCCTCCGGGGCGCCCTGGGCAATGGTAACGCCGTAGTCAAGCACATAGAGGCGGGCGCAGATGCCCATAACGACCTGCATGTGGTGTTCAATAAGGAGGATGGCAACCTTGAAGCGGCCCTGAATATCCCTAATGAAGTCCATAAGCTCCCGGGATTCCTGCGGGTTCATCCCCGCGGCAGGCTCGTCAAGCAAGAGGATGCGGGGCCCGGTGCCGAGGGCCCGGACAATCTCAAGCCGGCGCTGTTTGCCGTAGGGAAGGGACACGGCAGGATCATCCGCGTTTTCAAGGAGCCCGACTGAGGCAAGGAGTTCCCGGGCAAACGCTTTGGAGCGCTTCTCTTTTGCCTGATACGAGGGGAGGTGCAGGGCGGTTTCAAGAAAACCGGGCTTTGCCCGCAGGGCGCAGGCCACCATGATATTTTCAAGCACCGTCATCTCATGGAAAAGCCTAATGTTCTGGAACGTGCGGGCGATACCCGCTTCGGTGATAAGGTGCGCCGGGCGCCCGGCGATATTTTTTCCGTCTAAGAGGACAGCCCCTTTGGACGGGGCGTACAGGCCGGTAATCATGTTAAACGCCGTGGTCTTCCCTGCCCCGTTCGGGCCGATAAGCCCCACGATCTCGCCTTCAGAAACCGTAATCGAAAAGTCCGAAACCGCCGTAAGGCCCCCGAACCGCATGAAAGCCCCTTGCGTTTCAAGCATCCTGTTTCCTCTGTTTCCTCTGTTTCTCCTGTTTTTGCCGCCGCAGCGCCGCCGGAAAACAGGGTATTCGTAATTCCTCCAGCATGGCCCATGAGAATTCCCGCTTTCCCATAAGCCCCTGCTGCCGGTAAATCACCACCAGCATAAGGAGGAGGCTGAATACCACCATCCTAAGCCCGGGAAGCCCTTTTGTTGTAACAAAGAGGAGGTTAAGGGGGCCGTCAAGAAAGCGCAGGGCCTCCATTGAAATCGTAACCGCCACCGCCGCGATAACAGAGCCTGTGATACTGCCGTTGCCGCCTAAGACCACGATAAGGAGGATGTTATAGGTGAGGCTGAAGGTGAACATCTTAGGGTCAATAGTTGACATGAGATGCCCTAGAAGGGCGCCGCCGATTCCGGCGATAAAGCTGGCAATCGTAAAGGAGCGTATCTTCACCTGCGCCGTATTGACCCCCATAGCTTGCGCGGCGATTTCATTATCCCGGACCGCCATGCACAGGCGGCCAAAGGCCGAGCGGATAAGGGCGGTAATAAAGAAAACCGTGAGGGCCGTAATCCCCCAAACCATGTAGGTCGTGGAGAAGCGGGGAAGCCCCTTGAGGCCCAGGGCGCCGTTGGTAACGGTCTGGAGATTGGTCAGGGCTACCCGGATAATCTCGGAAAAGCCCAGGGTTGCGATAGCAAGATAGTCGTCTTTGAGGCGCAGTACCGGCGTGCCGATGAGAAAGCCCGCAAGGGCGCTCACGCTGCCCGCGATGAGGAGCGCCGGAATAAAGGGGAGCTGTACAGCAGCCAGAACCGGCGTAATAGGGGCGAGAAAAAAGTTCATCTCTTTCTGAGCGGGGCTCATGGTCAAAAGCGCACTTATGTAGGCGCCCAGGGCCATGAAGCCTGCGTGCCCCAGGCTGAAAAGGCCGGTAAAGCCGTTTATAAGGTTCAAGGACAGGGCGAGAATAATATAAATGCCGCAGAGATTAAATATCCGCAGGAAAAAGGGGCCCCAGGCCTTGTCCGCAAAGACGATAAAGAGCGTCAAAATACAGAGGCTCCCGACAGTCAGTATACGGCCCCGCCTTTCTCTGATCTTTTTGTTTTCTTCTTGATGTTTTTTATATTCTTTGGTTCCTGCCGTCTCCGGTCTTTCTTCCTGTTGTTCTTGATCCACAGCGGCCCTCCTGCGCGCCTAGACTTTTTCGATTTGGTGCCTGCCCAGCAGCCCCGAAGGTTTGGCCAGAAGCACGATGATAAGAAGCACAAAGGCAAAAGCGTCCCTGTAGCCTGTGAGCGTCGGCAGGAACGCGATGGTCATAATTTCGATGCAGCCCAGAAGCAGCCCTCCCAGCACGGCGCCGCCGATGTTGCCGATGCCGCCTATGACCGCGGCGATAAAGCATTTAAGCCCCGGTATCATGCCCATTGTGGGGTTAAGCTGGGGGTATTTCAATGACCACATGATACCCCCCACCGCGGCGAGGACAGAGCCGGCGCCGAAGGTAAACGATACAATACGGTTCACGTCAACCGCCATGAGCCGCGCGGCGGAGAGGTCGGTGGACACTGCCCGCATGGCCATGCCGGTTTTTGTCTTATGCACGATGATGATAAGCGCCGCAAGGAGCGCGGCGGTGAGCGCCGGTATAAAGAGGCTGATGCTCACCACCGAGACCGCGCCCAGGCGGATGACCTGATTAAACAGCGCCGGCGCGGGGAAGCCTTTGGGACGCCCCCCGAAGATGACCGTGGCGAGATTTTCCATAAGAAACGATGCGCCTATGGCGCTTATCATAACAGAAATCCGCGGGGATTCCCGCAGGGGCTGGTACGCGATTCGTTCAAGGGCGATCCCGAACACGCCGGTAAGGGCGAAAGCCACGACAAAGCCCGCCCACCAGGGCATAACAAACAGGCTCATGCCGTAAAAGGCCGCGTAGCCGCCGAGCATGAACACGTCCCCGTGGGCAAAGTTGATAAGCCGCAGAATACCGTACACCATAGTATATCCGATGGCGATAAGGGCGTAGAGGGAACCCAGGGAGAGGGCGTTGGAAAGGTGCTGTAAAAACAGGTCGGATGTCATGGATTACGGGTTTACGATGGTCTTAAACACGAACTTCCCGTTCTGCACAGTCTTGATAAAGGCGCTCTTCGTGGCGTCCCCGTTGGCGTCAAGGGTAACAGTGCCCGCGGCGCCTACGAAGCCTGCGGTCTTGGCCAGGGCCTCCCGAATTTTGCCCGCTTCAACAGAGCCTGCGCGTTTAATGGCGTCCAGCGCCAGAAGATACCCGTCATACCCCAGAACCGTAACTGCCGCAGGGTCTTTATTGTTGTACCGTGCGCGGTATTCTTTCAGAAACGTTTCGGCAGCCCGGTTCGCCGCGTGTTCGGCGGCGAAGAACGTGGAGAACACGGCGCCTTCGACCCGTTCTTTCCCCACGTCGATAAACTCAGGGGTCTCCCAGGTGTCCCCGCCGAGGACCGGAATAGTGATGCCCAGTTCCCGGGCCTGCTTCATAATAAGGGCGGACTCGGTGTAGTTCCCCGGAGCAAAGATAACGTCCGGTTTGAGGGAGCTTATGGCAGTAAGCTGGGCGCTGAAATCCTGATCGCCGGTGTTATAGTCAACGGTTCCGAGAATGGACCCGCTGTCTCCGGTGCGCTGCTTGAACGTATCAGAAAAGAACTTGGCAAGCCCTACAGAGTAATCGTTTGACACTTCCCGCACGATTACGGCGCTCCGGGCGCCCACGTCGTTATAGGCGTAATTGGCCATCACGGTCCCCTGGAACGGGTCGGTAAAGCACACGCGGAAATAATAATCATTACCGGCAGTTACCAGGGGGTTGGTACACGAAAGGCCGATGACCGGTATCTTCGCTTCTTTCGCCACTTCCCCGCCGGCCATAGCAAGAGAGGATCCCCAGGAACCAAGGAGGAGCGTTACTTTATCGCGGTCAATCAGGCGCTGTACCGCATTGGCTGCTTCAACCTTGTCGGATTTGTTGTCCGCCACCACCAGCTCCACCTTGTAGGTTTTGCCGCCCACCGTAATAGAGGGGTTAAGCTCGTTGGCAAGGCGGATGCCTTCCACTTCCATGGCGCCGCCTGCGGCGTTGGCGCCGGTCATGGGTTCAAACACGCCGATTTTGATGACGTTTCCGCTCGGGCCGGTTTCTCCTTTGGGGCCGGCGAACAGGGGCATGGCAAGGGACGAAAGGAGCAGTCCCAGTCCTATGACAGACAGTCTTTTTCTCATGGTTGTTTTCTCCTAAGAAACAAAAAATATGGTTCATTATCTATCTGTTATCTCCCTCCCGTCAACCCCCGAAGGGGATTTTAAACAGCGTCTTGCGTTGGGCCCGTGCGGGCGGGGCAGGAGCGCGGTTCGGGCGCCGCCGGATTCCGCTTTGCCGCGGGGTAGACATGAGGGGGCGTAGTCATCTTATAGTAATTTTTATGAAAGCCCTCGCAGATGAACTTAATCAGGTACTGGACAGTACCATTGCCGGACGGCTCCTCTCACCCCTGGGGCGGCGCTTGTATTTTCCCAAAGGAATCATTGCCCAGGCAGGGGAAGCAAAAAAGGCCGCTACAACGGCAAACGCCACGATCGGCATGGCCTATGCCGGGGGCAAACCCCTCGCCCTCTCGTCAGTGGCCGGCGGATTTTCCGGCCTCTTGCCTGAAGAGGCCGTGGTTTACGCGCCTACTGCGGGCATCGAAGCGGCCCGGGCCGCGTGGAAAGACCTTTTAGGCGCGAAAAACCCCTCCCTTGACCTTGAGCGCGTGTCCCTTCCGGTGGTGGTGCCCGGGCTTACCGGAGGCATCTCCTTTATGGCCGACCTCTTTCTGGCGGAAGGGGACACCCTCATGGCAGGCGGCCCCTGCTGGGATAACTATGCGTTTATTGCCGAAACCCGAAGGGGCGCGTCTTTTAAGGAGATACCCTTGTTTGATGACCGTGAAAACCCTGGCGGCCTTGCCCTGGACAGTATCTCTTCAGCCCTCAAGGGAGCGGGGAACACGGTGAAACTTATCCTTAATTTTCCCAACAACCCCTCCGGCTATTCCCCGACCCGAGGCGAGGCGGAACGCCTGCTTGCAAGCGTCAAAGATGCCGCCGACGCAGGCGCGGACGTGCTTGTCCTGTGCGACGACGCCTATTTCGGCTTTTTCTATGAGAAAGACTGCGCTTCCCAGTCCCTTTTCGCCGGCCTTGCGCTCCTGCACGAGCGGGTGCTGGCAGTCAAGATAGACGGGCCTACCAAAGAGGATTACAGCTGGGGCCTGCGTACGGGCTTTATCACTTTCGGTTCCAAGGGGCTTACGAATGAACACTACGAGGCGCTGGTGAAAAAACTCATGGGCGCCATCCGCTCGTCAGTCTCCTGCGCCAACACGCCGGCCCAGCACCTTATGCTGAAAACCCTCGCGGACAGCCGGAGCGCATCGGAAAAAGCGCGGTTTTTCAGCCTCCTTGAGCGGCGCTACCGCACAGTCAAACAATGCGTGGCCGAACACGAACCCCACCCTAACCTGCGGAGCCTGCCATTCAACGCGGGGTATTTTATGACCTTCCAGTGCCGGGGCGTACACGCCGAAACCCTGAGAAAAACCCTTCTCGAACAAGAGGGCATCGGAACCGTCTCCTTTGGAGGCAGTTATCTCAGGGTGGCGTTCTCAAGCGTTGATGAAGCGCTGATACCCGTAGTCTACCGGTCGATTTACCGCGCTGCCCGGGAACTGGCCGGAAAAACATGAAATCAAGCGGCCCGGGCCGGCGCCGCGGGGCAGGGCGCCTTTTTATTTTTATTTTTTTCTCTTTTTTCTCTTTTTTCTCTCTTTTCTCTCTTTTCTCTCTTCTTCCCCTTTCCTGCGGCCTTTTGCCAGAGCCTCCCGCGGCGGTCCTCTGGACAGACCGGCCTGAGTTCGCCGTGTACGCGGACTCTTTCAACACGAGCCAGAGCGCGTACAAGGTGGAAGTCAGGTATCTTGAAAATCTGGCTCAAGCCCTGGTGGAAACCAAAGAAACCAAAAAAGCGCCGGACATCCTTGTTGGGGGGTATCTCAAAAGCGCTGCCGCCCGCTCCCTGTTCCGCCCTCTTGACCGGCTTTTCAACGAAAAAACGCTGGCCAGAAGCGCCTTTTACCCCCGCCTCCTTTCAATGGGCGCGATCGACCAAAAGCAGTACCTGCTTCCGGTGGCGTTCAACATTCCGGCAATGGTTTTTGCCCGTCAGAACGGGCAGCTGCTCTCCAATCCCTTTACCGTGGGGCTTGGGGAAATACGGGAGCTGGGCAGCGCCCACAATCAGGAAAGCAGGCGGGTGTACGCGAAGATGGGCTTTTCCCCCGGGTGGGACCCGGAGTTCCTGTATATCGCGGCGGACCTGTTCGGCGCGGCTTTTCAGGAAGGCTCCCCCCTCGGCTGGGACGAGGCGGCGCTGGAAAGCGCTATTCAGGCTATGCGGGCATGGACTGCCGAAACCAACGGGGGTATACAGGCGGAAGATGATTTTGTGTTTAAATACTTTTACGAGCCCCCGGAGGTGCTGGCCCTTTCAGGGCGGATTCTCTTTACCTATATGGACAGCGCGAAATTCTTTACCCTGCCGGAGGAGCGCCGGGCTAATCTTGATTTCCGGTGGCTTGCGGAAAAAGAGCGCATCCCCCTTGGGGAAGGCGCCGTGTACTACGGGATATACAAGCGCGGCAGGGCGCGCAAAGCGTCGAAGGCGTTTACCGTCTGGTTTTTTCAGGCGGAAACCCAAAAGGCCCTGCTTGAAGAAGGCAAAACGAAGCGGCTGGGGGAAACCCTTTTTGGCATAAGCAGCGGATTCTCGGCGCTCCGGTCGGTTACGGAGCAGATATTTCCCCAGTATTACCCAAGCCTTCTGGGGCATACCCCGCCGGACGGGTTTCTCACCCCCTCGCGTATCCTCCCGCCCCGATGGAGCGGCCTCAAGGCGGAGGTGGTGCTTCCCTATCTCGCCGGGCGCATCCGCGCGCCGGTTCCTGAAAAGACCCGCGACCTGGAGCGGCGGATTGCCGAATGGTACAGCCAGACCTTTTAGCGGTTAGGATATGAGGTTGAACAAGGCCCCTGAAGGCTCGATGAGGGGCGGGTTGTAGGGCCGGCCCGCCCGCTCTTTCATGTGCCGCAGTTCAGCGTGCAGCTGTTCCATGGATTTTTTCGTTTCTTCGGCAGACCGGGGCGCGCCGGCTTCTTCCTGTGTTTTGAGACGGTTCATCTGTTCAATCAGCACATCCACGATTTTAAGCCGGCTTATGGTAAATCCCCGTTCCCCTTCCGGAGCGGGAGTACCGGTAACGTGTTTAAAGTTGGCATATACATAGCTTGAAGAAGAGACCGGCAGGGTTACTTTCTCCCCTTTGGGAACTTCCAAAGGAAGGTTAATACCGTATCCTGAGCTGGAATACTTGATAGATTCGTGAGTGGTCATACATTCCCCTTTTTGTCTTTAGTTTTTCTTTAATATCGGACAACAAAACAAAAAAATTACAGCAGCCGGAGGCTGTTTTACGTGCTTCTCGCGGTGAGAGGGTTTGCAATTTTAGTCACAACCCAGAAGCGGCGCCTCACCGCGCTTTGATAGCGTGAGCGGCGCAGCGCAGGAAGCATTAGTGGGTGGTTTGGAGGGTCTATGACCCTCCAAATTCTCTTCAAGAGGCGCGAAAGCGCCGATATAAAAACAGAGTGCAGCGCAAAGACCGGTTTTTTTGCCAGCAAAATAAGTTTTCTTGCCGGCAAAATAAGTTTGGTTGCCAGCAACCAAACGCCGGATGCTAGCAAAATAAGTTTGGTTGCCAGCAACCAAACGCCGGATGCCAGCAAAATAAGTTTGGCTGCCGGCAGCCAAAACTATCCTGCCCCCTGCATAACTCATTGTTTTATAACGAATTACCGGCGCTGCGCACCTCTTTGAAGAGATGTGGAGGGTCATAGACCCTCCACACCACCCACAACGGCTTCCTGCGCTGCGCCCATGCGTTATCGAAGCGCGATGAGGCGCCGCTTCTGGGTTGTGACTAAAATTGCAAACCCTCTCGCCGCAGGAAGCACATGAAACAGCCTTCGGCTGCCCGCAGGGGGCGCCGCGCCCTTCCGCCTGCGCCGCCGGACGGCGCCGGGTTCTGCGCCTGTACGTCCGGGAGGGCGCCGCGGGGCGCGGGAATACGCTGTTTGGGGAAGGGGCAGGACGGTTTTTTT
>JAITHF010000170.1 GCA_031280115.1 Spirochaetaceae bacterium
CTGTACTTGAGTCAGAAATGATTGTACCTGAGTCAGAAATGATTGTACCTGAGTCAGAAATGATTGTACCTGAGTCAGAAATGACTGTACCTGAGTCAGAAATGATTGTACCTGAGTCAAATACAGACTTTTTTGTCTGCCGTTTAGTGTTATATTCAAGCATAGCATACAGTTTGTTGCGGGATGGCGCTGTATGCTCCGGCCTGCCTGTTGAGCCTGCCCCAAATGCGCCCTGTGCAGGCTTTTTGGGGGCTTTTTTACGCGCTGCGCTTCGCTTGCGCCTCTTTAAGAGTTTTTGTGGGAACCAGTTCCCCCAAACCCCCATTCAAGGCTTCCTGCCTCGCTCCCTTTCGCCTGCGAATTCCGCTGAGGCGCATCCTTCAGGGTTGTGACTAAAATTGCAAACCCTCTCACCGCAGGAAGCACCTGAAACACCCGCAGGGTGCTTCCTGCCTCGCGCCCGTGCGCCATCGCCGCCCCCTTAGGTGAGGGACTCGAGGGCGTCATGGACAAGGCGGTCGATCTGGGTCTTGGACTGGGCCCCCGCACGTTGAGCGATAATTTGCCCGTTCTTATATACTATCAGCGTGGGAATCGCGGTTATGCCGTGCCGTTCCATAAGCCGCCTTTCATCGTCAACATTGATCCGGCCAATAACAAGCCGGCCCTGGTACGCAGGCTCAAGCTGGTCAAGAACCTTTCCCATCATCCGGCAGGGGCCGCACCAGGGCGCCCAAAAATCTAACAGCACCGGAAGCGGCGATTGCAGCACCTCAACATCAAATGTTTCGCTGGTTATCACGATTATACTCCTTCATACAAATTATAACCCCGGCGCCGAAAAAAGCTGCCTGAACCGCGCAAAATCCGCCCCGGATAGTGCCAGAATTTGTAACATTACCCGGCCCCAAACCCTGTCAGCGCGACGGCGCAAGCTCAAGGATGATTATGGTATCCCGGCCCAGGGGCGTTCCGGGAGGCGGGCTTTGGCGCTTCACCCAGCCGTCTCCCTGAATCTCGATACGCGGCTCGTCATTGAGCAGAAACGGCAGAAGCTCCCGCTTTGAGAGGCCGGAGAAATCAGGCGCCCTGTCCCCTATGGCAAACGGCTTATCCCGGGGTATCTCAATGATTCCCGAATGAGCCGCTTGCGGATTTCTCCCCCGAGGTATCCCAAGATAATCCACAAGGCTCTCCGCAGCCTCCCGTATGTAAGGCGCGGCAATGCGCCCCCCGTAATAAGATTCCCCCTGGGGTTTTACGATAACCACATAGATAATAAGCGAAGGCGCCTCAGCGGGAAGCAGCGCTATAGCGCTTGCGATAAAGTTCGAGCTTGAATAGAGGCCCGTATCAGGATCGGTAATCTGGGCCGTGCCGGTCTTGACCGCCAGGGACAGGTCAGCCACATTCGCCCGCCAGCCCGTGCCCGCCACTGAGGTTACGTCTTTCATGTAGTCCCGCATGGCTTGGGCGGTCTCGCTCTTGATAATCCGGCGGGGGGTTCCCTGATTATAGGGCGTCTCGGCCTTCCCGTCGCTGGAACGGACCCGCGAGACAATCCGGGGCGGCACCAGCACCCCGTCATTTGCCACCGCCGTTGCTGCTTGCAGCATCTGCAATGTTGAGACCGACACTTCCTGCCCCATAGCGATAGTGGGCTTTGACCGGTCAGACCACCGGTCAACAGGCCGGAACACGCCGATCGTTTCCCCCGGGTTCCCGCTGCCCACCCGCGAGCCGAAGCCGAAGTTCTTTATGGACTCGTAAAAAGAGTCCGCCCGAAGCCGGTCAGCGGCATAGGCCGCGCCGGCATTGCAGGAATAAAGGATAATCTCCCTGACGCTTACCCGTCCGTGGGCGCCCAGGCAGTTAATAATAATGCGCTCCCCCAGATTGGTAATCCGCTCGTAATGGCCGTCGCAGAGAAACGTGCTGTTCCCCGTAACGGCACCGGCGTCTATGAGCGCGGCAAGGGAGAATATCTTGAATACCGACCCGGGCTCGTAACTCCAGATAGCGGGCCTGTTCATGCGGGAAGTCTCGGTTGATGTCTGCAAATTATTGGGATCAAACCCGGGAAGGGACGCGGAACCCAGAATGTCGCCGGTACGCGGGTCCATAGCAAGCAGCATCGCCGCTTCCGCTTTGTTTTCGATAAGGGCCTGTTCCGCGATCCCTTCAAGGATGTACTGGACATGAGAATCAATCGTCAGGATGACCTGATTGCCGTTGCGCCCGCTGTTCGGCGCAAGCTCTGATTCAAAGGCGTACTCGATGCCCTCAAGCCCGATGCCTTCGGAGCCCACAAAGCCGATTATCTGGCTTGCAAGGCGGCCTTCCGGGTAAATACGCCCCACAATAGGCTCGATATTGACCCCTCGGAATACGGTTTTGACCCCTTCCTCTATGCGCTGTATGGTGGACTGGTCAACCTGCCTTTTAAGATAGAGAAAATCGCTGGGCGAAGAACTAATCCGCCGCTGGATTTCCTCAGGGGAAAGCTCAAGAATAGGGGCCAGGCCCCGGCTCAGGTTTTCAAGATTGCTTATCTCAGGCCGCCACACGCTGATATTCGCCACCCTGGTCTGCATAGCCAGAATACGGCCGTTTCTGTCCAAAACAGGCCCCCGCTCGGTAAACACCCGGGCAGGAATGCCTGTTTCTATCTTGTCCGTGTGAAGCATAAGCGAGCCGTACCGGAACAAGACCGCAAGGCTTGCCAGAATAAACAGCAGAAACACAAACCTGAACCGTTTTTGGAGGACAGCCTGCTGTTCCGCCTGCCTGCCTGAGTTAGGATGCGTATGCTGAAAGGAGGAAGGGGAGGAGCGGCTGCCTCCCTTTCCGCTGTTTTTTCCCATTTAAATCCCTAATACTTTGCCTATGATGTTATGAATCGGAACAGGGCCGTAGGAACGGGAATCATAGGAGCAGGGGCTGTTGTCCCCCAAGGCGGTAAAGGCGCTGCCGCCGGTTATTCCGGCGCACCGTTTCACCGCGATTTCCCCCTGGGGCGTATAAAAGATAACCACGTCTCCTGCTTTGGGCAATGACCACCAGAGGAGGTACTCTCCGGACCAGGGAAGGCGCAGCCCGTAGGCGGTTTTGCCCACCACCAGCACTGCCCCCGGCTTAATGGCCGGGGACATGGACTGCCCCTGGGTTATCATAACGTCGAACAGGAACGCCTTTATCAAGAGGGCGCAGGAAAAAGCGCCTAAAACCGCCTGCGCCGGCTTTAAGGCCCCGGGCTTTTTCGTATCTTCTGCATTTTTTCTGTTTTCTATAATACGATCCATACAATAGGGTAAGTATAATCATTCTCTTTGTTTATGTCGATAAAGTAGCATGATGAATGAACTGATTACGCAGCAGCAGGTTGACCGCCGCAAAAACGCGCCCTCTGTGTATACAAAGGCGCAGGAAAAGCCGGGGGCAGCGGAATTAACCGGGCGCGGTTTACTCAAGGGCACAGTGATGGCCCAGATTAAACAGCGCCCCGCGCCGGTTCAGCGGTTCTATAAAAAAAAAGAGCCGTTTTTTATTCCCATTATTTCCCCAGCCCATAGACCTATGCCGGCTATTGTTTTACCTTCCGGCGCTTCTGATAGAGCCGATAGAGCCGATAAAAAAGGAAGCCCTCCGCCCCCTCATTCCCAGAGAGTTTTCAGCCTTACCCGCCTTACGATTATCGTTTTGGGGGGCATTACCATTTTCACCCTTGTCTTATTAAACCGCCCCAGGGATCTCCTGCGCGCCTTCATGGCAGGCTTTCTTCCCATTGGGGGGGCCTATGAGGTAGAGCCCGGGTCCGACACGGGGCTTCAGGATACGCTGGCGGCCTACGCGGGGTTATCCGCGCCGGCGCAGGAGATTCTTGACGGCGATGCCATACCCCTTAATATAATAGAAACATTTACTTGGGAAACCTACCGGGTAAAAAAAGGCGATTCTATATCAAAGATCGCGGCCAACCACGCGATTTCTATGGACGCTATTATCGCGTCCAATAATATCTCAAGCGCGAAACTATTGCAGGAAGGGGATGTGCTGCGGATACCCAACATGGACGGGATTCCCTACACGGTCAAAGCCGGGGACAGCCTCTATAAGATTTCAAGAACAATGGGCGTTCCCTTGGAAGTTATCCTTGACGCCAATGATATACAGACCGATCGTATCAAGGCGAAAACCCAGCTCTTTATCCCCGGCGCCAAGATGCGGAGCGAGGACCTTAAACTCGTTTTAGGGGAGCTTTTTATCTACCCTGTCCGGGGGCGCCTTACCTCTCCTTTCGGCTGGCGCAAAGACCCGATAACCGGCGCAAGGCGGTTTCACGCGGCGCTTGATTTAGCCGCCAGCACCGGAACGCCGGTAAAAGCCGCCATGGAAGGGCGGGTCTCAACAGTGGGGCTTAATTCGGTTTACGGGAAATATATCATTGTTACCCATAACAACGGGTATCAAACTATGTATGCCCATTTAAACGCGGCATCAGTGACTCAAGGAACGTATGTTTCCCAAGGGGCGAAGATTGGCGAAGTTGGCAGCACCGGTTACAGCACCGGCCCCCACCTCCATTTCGCGCTCTACAAGAACGGAAGAGCGGTAAATCCTCTTGATTTCCTTAAGTCATAACATTACACTCTTAAAAAGATTTTATACGAACCTGCTTGAAGGTTCGGAGGAAGTTATGAGGAAATTGGTATTGATACTCATCGCCTTTATCGCGGTGGTAACCTTTATTAGGGCTTTTGATAACGGAAAGGCAGGCGGCGGCTCTCATGTCTCGGATATTCCTATAAATGTTTCTGAAGACGCCCCTTGAAAAAGAATAATCGAATAATCGAATCTGAAAAAGAATAATAAAAAAATAATGTTCATTACGGATTTTTCATTTTTTTTATTTTTTTCATAAGGATTTCTTCATAGAGATTTTTCATAGGAAATCAATCAAGAACGCTTGCGGATTCTCTATGCGATATAGTATATTTATGCTATGATTTTTGATAAAGAATCCGTCATACTTTCCGATAATGTATCTTTTGAATCTGTTCTGGATAAAACCTGCGAACGCTTGTGGGGGAAAAAGATTCAGTATTCTATACGGCGAATCCGTGAGCTGGAAACCACCCTTCAAGGGCTGGAACAGGAATTAGATACATTATGCCAAAAATCTACTACCGATCCCCCCTATCCGGACCAAACGGAACGGGGGGGGACAGAGTAAATTTCCAAGTATGGGAATACACGCTTATTTAGTCTTTAATGAACGGAAAAACAGCCGTACCGCATCAAACAGCCGCTTTAAAAAGCCGCCGCGCTCAAGTTCGCTGGTAATGGTCAGGGGAAATTGTTCGAGTTTTCCTTGATCGTCGTAAAGGATAAGGGTGCCTACCTCGCTATACGCGGGAAGCGGGGCGATAATAGGATCGGCCAACTCGGTTTCCCAGCGGAGGTTCCGCCCCCGGTCGGTAAACGTGGTAAACTCAAGAAGCGATTTCTCAACGCTGATCTCGGCGGTGTCGCGCTTTGCCTTCCAGACCCGTACCGGCGCAAGGGATTCCGGCACAGGGCGCAGGGTCTTAAAATGCTCGAAGCCCCAGGTAAGCAGGGCCCTTCCGTCTTCGTCTCTTGCGCGGATAGCGGACGCCCCCAGAATAACCAGAATGAGGCGGGTCCCCTCTCGTTCAGCAGTAATGGCGATGTTATAGCCTGACTCGTCTATGTACCCTGTTTTAAGCCCGTCAACCCCCTCAAAGGTCCACAGCAAGGTATTGCTGTTGGAACGGGAGGCGGGCCGCAGCCTTCCCCGATAGGCAGGGGGCCAGTTCTCTTCTTTAGGATAGATAAACTCCCTGACCGAATGATAGTCCTGCAAAGTTTCAGGATGGAGATTAAGATATTCTTTGCAGAAAAACGCGAACTCAAGGGCCGTGGTGGTATTAAACTCGGAAATGCCCGAAGGCTCCACAAAGCGGGTGGACAAAAGCCCAAACCAGCGGGCTTCCTGGTTCATCCGCTCCGCAAAGGCTTCCACCGTGGGGGCGAAATGGAGCGCCACCGCCACTGCCGCGTCGTTTCCCGAAGGGATAGCAAGCCCCAGCAGCAGCTCCCGCAGGGTAACGATCTGGCCGGACGCAAGGTACATAAGGCTTGAGCGGGGCGGCTGGTTTACAGCCCAGCTTTGCGGGGGCAGCGCTACCACCTCATCCAGGGAGGCCCTGCCTTCGGCCACCTCGTTTAAGGCGATGTGGATGGTCATAAGTTTCGCCAAAGACGCAGGCGGAATGGCGTGATCCCCGTTCTTGCTAAAAAGCAGGGCCCCTGTTGCTCCGTCTATGAGTACCGCCGCCTGGGCGTTCACCGCCGGCTTAGGGAGGAGGGGAGGAAACGCATCCTGAGCGGCGAGGCGGAGGGGAAAAGAAAAACAAAAAAGAAAAGAAAAAAGAAAGAAAAAAAGAGAAAACCCCGTGAAGGCGGCAATGCAAAAATATCGTTTCATATATACTACAACAGCAGGTAAAAAGGAGGGAAGCCCTTAGAAGTCCGCCTGCCCTGCGGCGCGGGGATAGGGAATAACGTCCCTGATGTTCGCCATGCCCGTAACGTACTGGATGAGCCGCTCAAAACCCATGCCGAACCCCCCGTGGGGGACCGTGCCGTAGCGCCTGAGGTCAAGATACCAGGCGTAATCACCGCTGTTCATGCCCAGGGCGGCCATCCGGCTCTCAAGGCGGTCCAGCCGCTCTTCCCGCTGGGATCCGCCGATAATCTCTCCAAGGCGGGGAACCAGCACATCCATTGCCCGCACGGTTTTCCCGTCGTCGTTCTGCTTCATATAAAAGGGTTTGATCTCTTGGGGGAAATCAGTGATGACCACCGGCCCCTTTGCGGCCTGTTCGCTCAAAAACCGCTCGTGTTCGCTCTGGAGCTCGCACCCCCAAAAGGGCTTAAACGTGAAGGCTCCGGCGTTTTTCTCAAGCTCCGCCACCGCGTCGGTATAGGTAATATGGGTGAAGGGCGCCTCAAGCGCCGCCCTCAGGGAAGCGGCCAGCCCTTTTTTTATGCGGCTGTCAAAAAACGCAAGGTCATCGGCGCACTCCCGCAGCGCAAGGCCGAAGAGGTATTTAAGAAAATCCTCTGCAAGGCGCATGACGCCCTCCAGGTCCGCGAAGGCCGTCTCAGGCTCAATCATCCAGAATTCCGCCAAGTGGCGGGTTGTGTTTGAGCGCTCCGCCCGGAACGCGGGGCCGAAGGTATAGACACGGGAGAGGGCTGAGGCGTAGGTCTCGGCCTCAAGCTGGCCTGAAACCGTAAGATAGCCGGGCCTTTCAAAAAAGTCCCGCCTGTAATCCGGCGCTTTTCCTGACGCGGCCAGAGCCGCAAGGTCGAGGGTCGTTACCTGGAAGAGCGCCCCTGCGCCTTCGGCGTCGCTGGCCGTGATAATCGGGGTATGCACATAATGGAAGCCGCGCTCTTGAAAAAATTGGTGCACCCCGAAGGCAAGGCGGCTCCGCACCCGGGCGACCGCGCCGAAGGTATTGGTCCGCGCCCTCAGGTGGGCGTTCTCGCGCAGGAACTCGAAGGAGTGCTGTTTCTTTTGGAGCGGGTAGGTTTCCGCAGGGGCGCTTCCGATAAGCTCGACGCTGCTTGCGGCGAGCTCGACCGCTTGGCCGGCCCCCAAAGAAGGCGCTATCTTCCCTTTCACCGCCACTGAGCAGCCTGTGGACAGGGAGGCAAGCGCCGCTTCCGCGTCCGGATCAGCGCGCTCAAAGGCGCACTGGATCCCGTTGAAACAAGAGCCGTCGTACACGTCAAGGAACACGATGTTTTTAAGTTCCCGCTTGGTCCTGACCCAGCCGCGCACGGTAACTTCCTGCGTCTGTGCAAGGCCGGCTAAGAGGTCTTTGATACATGGCATACACATATCCCTATCATACCCGCCAAAAGCTGTTATGGCAAGGGGCGCCAGCCCTTCCCCCTTTCCGGCGCCCCTCCCCTCCGCTAGTGGACAGGCCCTCCGGCTTCGGCCTATGATTCAAACTATGAAGAATCTTGGATATTACAACGGCGCTATAGGCCCTCTTGAGGAGATGACGGTTCCCATGAACGACCGGGCTTGCTGGTTCGGCGACGGGGTGTATGAAGCGTCTTTGAGCGCGAACCACCGCATCTTTGCTTTGGACGAACATATTGACCGGTTCTTTCGGAGCGCGGCGCTTCTGGATATGCAGCCGGCCCAGACCAAAGGCCAAATTGCCGGCCTGCTGGGCGCTTTGGTGCGTAAGGTTGACAGCCCTGACCAGTTTGTATACTGGCAGCTTACAAGGGGCACTGCCGAAAGGTCCCACGCCTTTCCTGAGGGGGTGCCGCCTAACCTTTGGGTTATGCTGAAGCCTTTGGCCGTGCCGAGCGCCTATGACGCGGTAAAACTTATCACTGTTGAGGACACGCGGTTTTTCCACTGCCATATTAAGACCCTTAACCTTCTGCCCAATGTGCTTGCCAGCGAAAAGGCCAAGCGGGCAGGGGCGTATGAGGCGGTGTTCCACCGGGGGGAGCGGGTAACTGAGTGTTCCCATTGCAACGTGCATATTTTCAAGGGCGGGGTGTTCAAGACCGCGCCGGCGGACAACCTTATTCTTCCGGGCATTACCCGGGCGCATCTTATAAAGCACTGCGGGGCTTTGGGAATACCGGTGCTTGAGGAGGCGTTTACGGTGCGGGAGATGGCAGAGGCCGACGAGGTGATGGTGTCCGGTTCAACCACCTTTTGCAGGGCCGCGAGCCATATTGACGGCTTTGCCGCCGGAGGGAAGGCGCCTGACCTGCTCCGCGCCCTTCAGGACGCGCTTATCAAAGAATTCAATCAAGCCGTCAGCGCCCCCTGCGGGGGATTCAGGTGCTTCTAGTAGCGAGAGGTTTGCAATTTTAGTCACAACCCCGAAGCGGCGCCTCAGCGCGCTTTGACGGCGCACTGGCTCAAAGCACGAAGCCTTTATGGGTGGTTTGGAGGGTCTATGACCCTCCAAATTCT
>JAITHF010000184.1 GCA_031280115.1 Spirochaetaceae bacterium
ATAAATTATCACAGGGAGGATAGATATGACAAGCCATCAACTAAAAAATCCTTACGGATTTTTTGCGCCTTATATCCCCATACCTAAAGGCAGGGGCTTTACGGCGCTTTTGGTAAAAATAACGCATCAGGAGGAACGGTACCAATGTTTTGGCGTATGATCCGGGGGAGCCTCTTCCGGCAAAAGAGAAAGATGGGCATGGTGGCCCTCACGATAGCCCTGGGAGCGTCCCTGGCAGCGGCCATGCTGAACGTGATGTTCGACGTGGGAGACAAGGTGAATCAGGAACTCAAGACCTACGGCGCCAATATCACGGTGATTCCCCGGGGCGCGTCCCTTTTGGACGAGCGCTACGGCGTGAACGACCGGGAAGGGGCGCTGGATCAGTATCTTGAAGAGGCGGAACTGGGGAAAATAAAAACGATTTTCTGGGCATTTAACATCGTGGACTTTGCGCCGTACTTCCCGTTCCGGGCTGTAGTGAACCAGAAAGAGGCGGAAATCACCGTAACAGGCGCATGGTTCAGCCATACCCTTGCCCTTCCCACCGGGGAAACCCTGACGACCGGCATGGGGGCCATGAAGAACTGGTGGGACGTGAGCGGGCGCTGGGCAAAGGACGAGGCCGGGCGGGAAGCAATGGCAGGTTCCCTTGCCGCCGCGGCCCTGGGTATCAATGTGGGGGACTCTGTTACGGTGAAAGCCGCAGGCGGCGGGGATACGGCGCGTTCATTTGAGTTTGAGGAGTTTGAGGAGTTTGAGGAGTTTGAGGAATTTGAGATAGTAGGAATTTTTAATGCAGGCGGCGATGAGGACAATACGCTGTACATCCCGCTGAAGGCGGCGCAGGAACTCACCGGCAAAGCGGGACGGGTGAGCCGCGTGGAGGTGAGCGCCCTTACCACGCCGGACAACGAGCTTTCCCGAAGGGCGGCGCAGGACCCGTCCTCGCTCTCGATAAAGGAGTGGGAGACCTGGTACTGTACCGCCTATGTCAGCGCGATATGCTACCAGATTGACGAGGCCCTGACCGGTTCGGTTTCCAAGCCGGTACGGCAGGTAGCGGAAAGCGAAGGGGCGATCCTTGAGAAGATACAGCTCCTTATGCTCCTTATCACCTTCCTGGCGCTTTTCGGTTCGGCCCTGGGGATTTCCAATCTTGTTACCGCGTCGGTGATGGAGCGTTCCGCTGAAATCGGCCTCCTCAAAGCGGTGGGCGCCCTTGACGGTTCGGTTTCCGCGCTGGTGCTGGCGGAAATTCTGTGTACTGCCGCAGCAGGCGGCGCCGCAGGGTACGGCGCGGGATTGGGGTTTGCCCAAATAATCGGACAAACCGTGTTTTCTTCAAGCATCGCCTTGAAGCCGCAGGTTATCCCCCTTACTGCCGGGCTTGTGGGGGCCGTAACGGTCCTGGGCAGCCTTCCTGCAATCCGCCTCCTCCTGTCCCTGCGGCCTGCGGAAGTCCTGCACGGGAGGTAATGCGCGATGACAAAACAGCGGTTTTATTTTACGATGGTGCTCGCCTCGCTTATCCGCCGGCGCTCCCGTATGCCTGCGGCGCTGCTGGCGGTGGCGGTAGGCGGCACCATCCTCTCCGGCCTTATCACCCTTTCATGGGACATCCCCCGCAAGATGAGCCGTGAGTTCCGGTCTTACGGGGCGAACATGGTGCTGGTGCCGAAAGGCGGCGCCATCCCTTTCGGGGCCGTTGAGAAAGCGGCGGCGCTTATCCCTCCGCAATCCCTTACCGGCGCGGCGCCGTACCGGTATCATCTGGTGAAAATTAACGAACAGCCTTTTATGGCCGCAGGCACGTCCCTTGCTGAAGCGCGGAAGACGAGCCCTTACTGGCTTGTGCGCGGCAGGTGGCCTGAACGCCCGGGGGAGGCGCTTATCGGGCAGGAAGTGGCGGACACGATACGGCTCCCCCTTGAGGCGGGGTTTACGGTTGCCGGCGTTGACGCCGCTGGAAAGCCCATCGGCGGGTCCGCTGCCGGAGGCGCTCCAAGCGCGGCGCCTTCCGGCGGGGGGCGCCCTTTTACGGTGGCGGGGATTGTCCAGACCGGCGGGCCTGAGGAGGCGTTTATCTTCATGTCTCTGGGTGATTTCGAGGCCATGATGGGCAGCGGGGGCATTGCCGACGCGGTGGAGTACAGCCTGTCCCTGTCCATGCGGGACCTTGAGGCGTTGGCCGCGGCCATAAATGAGCAGGTGCCGGAGGCGCAGGCGCGGCTGGTGAAGCGGGTTGCAGGCTCTGAAGGGGCGGTGCTTGGGAAACTCAACGCGCTTATCCTGCTTGTTACCGGTATTGTGCTGCTCCTTATGATGATTTGCGTGGCAACCACCATGATGGCGGTGGTGTCTGAGCGGCGGCGGGAGATCGGCCTTCGGAAAGCTTTAGGCGCGGACAGCGCGGGCCTTGTGGGGGAGTTTTTGGGCGAAGGGGTATGTATCGGCGCGGCAGGGGGTATTTTGGGGGCGGCTGCGGGCTATGGGTTTGCCCGGTATGTGGGGTTTACCGTGTTTAATCAGCCTGTGGCGGTGACTCCGCTTATGCTGCCGCTTACTATAGTATCTTCCATGGGGATTACCGCCCTTGCCTGCGCCATACCGGTACGCCGGGCTGCGGACATTGATCCGGCTGTGGTCCTCCGCGGCGAGTAGCAGCCTCCGGCTGTTTCAATAGTCGTTGTTTGCGCTATGAGTAGGCGAAACATGAAGCGCCGGCAGCCTGCGGCTGTTTCAATGGCAGGCCGGGTGCGGGGGCGCGAAAGCGGACGCAGGCAGCGGAAGGGCGCGGGGCGGGAAGCCGTTGGTTGGGGGTTTGGGGGCAGCCGAAGGCTGTTTCAGCGGTCGTTGTTTGCGCTATGAGCCGCGGAACAAGAAGCGCCGATAAAAAAGCCCCCAAAAACTCTTAAAAAAGGCGCGAAGCGCCGA
>JAITHF010000288.1 GCA_031280115.1 Spirochaetaceae bacterium
TATATCACCGGCGCCTTCCCCTCGGCCTGCGGCAAAACAAACCTTGCCATGCTCATCCCTAAACTGCCGGGATGCGTGCTGTTCCGCTCGGATCCCTCTGACGTGGCCAGAGTGGAAAACCGTACCTATATCGCCGCGAAAAACGAAAGCGACGCAGGCCCTACGAATAACTGGATCAATCCTGAGGAACTTAAAAAAACCATGTCCGAACTGTATAAAGGCGCTATGAAAGGGCGCGCTATGTACGTTATCCCCTTCTCTATGGGGCCTGTGGGATCGGAAATTGCCAAAATCGGCGTGGAAATAACCGATTCCCCCTATGTGGTGGCCAATATGCACATTATGACCAGAGTGGGAACCAAGGTGCTGGACGCGCTGGGGGACAAAGGCGCGTATGTGCCGTGCTTTCATTCGGTCGGGAAACCCCTGGGCGCCGGAGAAAAAGACAACGGCGTCTGGCCCTGCGCCCCGCTGGACAAGAAATATATCTCCCATTTCCCGGAAACCCGGGAGATCTGGTCCTACGGCTCAGGCTACGGCGGCAACGCCCTCTTGGGCAAGAAATGCCTTGCCCTGCGTATCGCCTCAGTGCTGGCCCGGGACGAGGGGTGGCTTGCGGAACACATGCTCATCTTGAAAATAACCAACCCCCAAGGGGAGGTGAAATATATCACCGGCGCCTTCCCCTCGGCCTGCGGCAAAACAAACCTTGCCATGCTCATCCCTAAACTGCCGGGCTGGCGGGTGCAAACCGTGGGGGACGACATCGCCTGGATGAAGTTCGGCAAAGACGGCAGGCTCTACGCCATTAACCCTGAAGCGGGCTTTTTCGGCGTGGCCCCGGGAACCAACCGGGAATCCAACCTGAACGCCATGGAAACCATCAAAAAGAACACGATTTATACCAACGTGGCCCTTACTGAAGACAAGGACGTGTGGTGGGAACAGATCGGGTACGACGCCCCGGGAAAACTCATCGACTGGAACGGGAATGAGTGGGTGCAGAACAAGAGCGACAAGGACCAGAAACCCGCGGCGCACCCGAACTCCCGCTTCACCGGCCCGGCCAAACAATGCCCGGCAATCGCGCCGGAATGGGAAGACCCCAAAGGCGTGCCCATAAGCGCGTTCCTCTTCGGGGGCCGCCGGCCAAAAACCATCCCCCTGGTTAATCAGGCGAAAAACTGGGTTCACGGGGTATTCATGGGATCCATCGTGGGTTCGGAAGTGACTGCCGCTGCTCTGGACGTGAAAGCCGGCACCATCCGCCGGGACCCCTTCGCCATGCTCCCCTTCTGCGGCTACCACATGGGGGATTACTTCAAGCACTGGATAGACCTTGGGAAGAAAGCCGAGGCCCAAGGCGCCGCGGACAAACTTCCCAAGATATTCTTTGTCAACTGGTTCCGCAAGAACGACAAGGGCTTCATCTGGCCCGGGTACGGCGAGAACTCCCGGGTCCTGGCGTGGATCTTCGACCGGTGCGACAACAAGGGCGGGCACGTTGACACGCCTATCGGGATACTTCCCACCCCTGATGCCGTATCCCGTCCAGACGGGGTAAGCGAAGCGGATATGCAGGAGCTTTTACGGGTCGATATTGACGGCTGGAAAGCGGAGATCGCCGATGTCCGGCAGAACCACTACCCTAAGTTCGGGAACAAGATGCCCCGGGAACTGCAAGAACAACTGGACGCTATCGAGAAACGGCTTAATAGCTGACCCTCTCAGGCGGGAGGCGGGAACGGGGGGCCCGCGGCGCAGGGGTTTTCGCGTGAAAAACCGAAAGCCCCCCGCGCCTGAGGGCGCCTTTACAAAAACCCCCGCTTCAGCGTATCATGCCCTTATGCAAAAACCAGTCAAAAAACCTATCATCGCGCCGTCGATACTTTCAGCGGACTTTTCTAACATTGCCGCAGCAGCAGCGGACATCGACGCTTCCGGCGCGGAATGGATACATCTTGATATTATGGACGGGAAGTTCGTGCCGAACCTCACCTTCGGCCCCAAACTGGCGTCAGACCTCCGGCCAAAAAGCCCGGGGGTTTTCGACGCCCACCTTATGGTGTGCGAACCGGAGCGCCTTGCGGACAGGTTCGCCCAGGCCGGCGCGGATTATATTACGTTTCACATCGAGGCGGTCACCCACGCCCACCGGCTTGCGGCGGCCATTCACGGCCTGGGGAAAAAAGCCGGCGTGAGCCTGGTGCCTTCCACGCCCCTCTCCCTTATCGAGCCCCTGCTTGCTGTGGTTGACCTTGTGCTGGTTATGGCCGTTGACCCGGGCTTCGGGGGGCAGGAGCTTATTCCCTGGTGCCTTGACAAAATCCGGGCCCTTGCGGGGATGCGGGAACGCGCCGGGCAGGGCTTTCTTATTTCGGTTGACGGCGGCATAAACCAGTCAACCGCCCGATCCGCCCGGGAAGCCGGCGCGGACGTGCTGGTTACAGGGGCGGCGTTTTTCACCGCGCCGGACAAAGCGGCGCTGGTTCAGGCGTTAAAAGGGTAGCGTGGGCAAACTCGATCCTATTCTTGCCAAAGCAGTCCGCCTGCTCAGGCGTAAAAAATACGAAAGCGCGGTAAAGGCCCTTGAACCGGAGGTAAACCGCTTCTACGGGGTGTTTCATTATTATTACATTCTGGCGCTTTCCTACCTGTACGCGAAGGTTTTCAACGTGGCGTTTACCTATTTTAAGCTGGCCCGGGATATAAAGATGCGGGATACCCAGGTGCTGCTGGGTTTCGCGGCCCTGTACCTGCGCCGGGGGGAAACCGACAGGGCTGTGGATTTGTACCTTGAGGCCCAGGACCTGGACCCCCGGAACAAACAGGCCCGGCAGGCGCTCAAAATTATCAAAAAATACTCCGGCACCGAACACCTGAGCGCCTGGGTTGAATCAAAAGGCTTTTTCACCGTCTTCCCCCCATTGCCTAAGGCGCCGCCGGGCCCTGCGCTCCCCCTGCTCTGCGGGGCCTGCGCCCTTGCCGCGCTGGCGCTGGCGCTG
>JAITHF010000040.1 GCA_031280115.1 Spirochaetaceae bacterium
TTACTTCTCTCAGTTTTTCTCTCTTTTTTCTAGGCGCCCTCTTTTTCTCTTTTTTCTCCTGCCCCCAGTATCCGGCGGGGTTTTCTAGCGGTTCCCGTAGGTCTTTTCATACCGTTTGAGCTGGGGGTTTTGCGGGTCGAACGAGCGGGCCTGCTTAAAATAGTACAGCGCCCGCCGCTCGTCCCCCCGCCTGTGGTAGATGTCAAGCAGCCCCACAAGGGCGCTGGTATTCCGGGGGTCTTCAAACAGGCTTGACCGCAGGTCTGTCATGGCCGCTTCTTCATCGGCGCGCAAACGGCTCCGCTGGTAATAATACCGCGCTTTGACCGGCCCCCCGCCAAGGGACCCAAGGCGGTTTTCAATAAGGCCCCCTGCTTCGCTCAAGCGGCCTATGTCGATCAGCGCCGAGATGTAGCCGAGGGCGCCGTCGTCGTTGGCCGTATCCTGCTCGTAAAACTGGCGGGCATAGGCAAGGGCCGCCTCTTTGTTGCCGAGCCCCCGCTCAACCAGCGACGCGCTCAGAAGATAGCCGGAGCCGGGGCTTTCCCGAAGGAGCCGGGGCAGGTACGCCTTTGCCTCGGGCCAGGCTTCCCGCCGTACTGCGTCGCGGAACGCCGCGCCTATCACCGTAAGCGGCGGGTTTTCCGCTTCAAGAAGCCTGTCAAGAAGGTCCTGCCCTTCGGCGCGTTCTTCAGGCCGGTTTGATTCCAAAAGCAGCCCCGCCGTATACGCCTGAACCTCTTCATCCGCGTCAGGGGCGCGCAGTATTGACCGCAGGTAGGTAAGCGCCGCGTCCCTGTTGCGGTAGCCTTCGGCCTGAACCCGGGCGCGCAGGAAGAGGTAGAGCCAGCCGCTCGTGTCAAGGGCGGCATACTGGTCAAGCGGCGCCACTGCCCGCAAAATCTGCCCCTGCTCGATTGCGACGCGGGCCTGCATAAGCAGGAATTCCGCGTCCCGGGGGTTCCGCTGAAGCGCCTCGCTTATGGCCGGCCCGGCCCGGGCCCAGTCGCGGCTGCGGTAATACGCCAAGGCGAGCTGCCGCTTTATGGAGAGATTGTCAGGGAACTGGAAAACTAGTTCCCGCAGGGTGTTAAGGCTCTCCCCCACCTTGCCGGCGGCTTCAAGAAGGCGCGCAAGGCCCAGGGCCGCGGGGTAACAGTCCGGCGCGATACGGCGGGCTTTCTGGTACTCCCCGACGGCCTGGTCAGCCTGCCCGGACCGCTCATAAATAAGCCCCATAAAATAGGGGGGCAGCACGGATGCGGGGTTTAATTTCTCCGCCTGTTTAAGATCAGGGAGCGCGGGGCGCAGTTTTTCCCCCCGGGCCTCTGCCAAAAGCGCCAGAAACGGGAGGGTATATTCGAGAAAGTCCTGGGAGCGTATCTGGGGCGCCAGATACACCCCCCGTTCAGCGTCTTTTATAATTTTGGTATAGATGTGGGTCTGGGTGGGGTCAAGGGCGGGGGCGCGGATATTCGGGTTGGGATAGAGTTTTTGGGACAAGGTGGCCATAACCAGATTCATGGTTCTGCCAAAGTCAGTGCCCCCGAGCTCGCGGCTCCGTATCATCTCAAGGCCGGCTTGCAGGGAGTCAGGGCTCCCCTTCTCCGCCAGGGCGCGGATTTCAGAGGCCACCCCGCCTTCGGCAGGGCGCCCGGTCCCCTGCCGCTGCTGGGGATCGATAGGCGTTTCCGTGTAGGGCCCCGGGCTCCCGCAGGAGAGCGCCGCCAGGGCCGCAAGCGCTGCCAGGGCCGCGCGTACCTTGACGGCCCGCTCCGGCCTTCTTTTCCGAAAGCCCCCGGCGCGGGCTTTTCCTGTTGTTCCCATAAAAGCCGCCCTCCTTGGCCGCTACTCTTTCGTAACCGCAGGCCCGTCTTTCGGAGGGGGGCGCCTGCTGCCGCTGTTCTTCGTGCTTGCCGAGATTATCGCCAGCATAAGGCCGCTTATGGCCATAAGCAGGGGCCACCAGTTTATCATAAACTGGGAGAATGAGAACGGCACGATATTAAACGAGAACACCAGAAGCAGCGAGCCTAAGGCGATGAACGCCAGAGCCGGCACCGCATAATGCCGCTTAAACACGCCGTACCGGTGCCAGCCTGCCGGAATAAGGGCAAGCCCCAGAAAGACCGCCGCAAGGGGCCAGAGCTGGGAAATGCCGGCGGGAATAATTTTGAGGGACGATAAAAATAAAAAAAAGCCTAAGAGCATAAAAAAGGCGGCAAAAAAGAGGTAGGTAGAGCGCTTGTTGAGTTTTATAGCAAGTATGGCGCATCCAAGGCCGATAACCACGCAGAAGAACGCCCCCAGCACAGATATTTTTGAGGTTCCGGCCAGATTTCCCAAGAGGAAGCCTGTGCCAAGAAGCATAAGGGCGAGTCCTGCGATAAAGACAAGGCGCGCCGTAAGGCGCCTGCTCAGGCAGCGGAAAAAAGAAAACATAGCCCCAGTATACCAAAAGCTAAAACAACAAACAACCCCCTGCGGGCCCCCTGGGGGGTTTTAAACGGCTTCATGCGCCGCGCCGCTAACGCCATCAAAGCGCGGTGAGGCGCCGCTTCGGGGTTGTGACTAAAATTGCAAACTATCCCGCCGCAGGAAGCACGTGAAACAGCCTCCGGCTGCGCAGGGGGCGTTGCCTGCGGCATATTTTCGTACTATTATGTGTGGATATGATTACTATTAAAGAAGTCGCGGAACTTGCCAGAGTAAGCCCCAGCACAGTGTCTAACGTGCTGCAAGGGCGGGTGCATAAAATGAAATCCGACACCCTTGAGCGGGTGCAGGGCATTATCAAGCAATATGACTATGTGGCGAACATGAGCGGCAGAACCCTCGGAAAGTACGGCTCTAAAATTATCGCGGTGGTGATGAATTACGCCCGGCGGGAATGCCTTAACGCGGTACAGCATCCCTTTTTAAGCGAGATATTAGGCGCCTTGGAACACGAGATCCGAAGCGCCGGTTTCTTTATGATGCTCTATATTTCCGCCAATGCGGAGGAAAGCCTGCGTATGGCCGCGTCGTGGAACGTGGAGGGGCTGGTGGCCACCGGATGCAACGCGGAGAACTGCCGCAAGTTTATCCGGGGCGCGGAGCGGATCGGCGTGCCTATCGTGTTTATCGACGCCTACGACGAGGGGGCGGACCTTTTTAATGTAGGGCTTGAGGACAGGAAGGGCGGTTTTATGATGACCGAATACCTGGTGCGGCAGGGGCATACCCGTATCGCGTTTCTGGCGGATACGCCTGTGCTTATCGGCGTGGATTACGAGCGCCTGCAAGGGCATAAGGCGGCGCTTGAGCGGTACGGCTTGGGGTTTCTCGAAGAGGATTATGTGTGTATAAGCCACAAGCCGGAAGAACAGGAGCGCCTTCTTACCCGTTTCGCGGCAGAGCGCCTGCACGAGTATTCGGCGCTGTTTTTCGCCTCTGATTATCTTGCGGCGCATTCGATGAACTTTTTCCATGACCGGGGGATACAGGTGCCGGAGGATGTTTCGGTCTGCGGGTTCGACGACAACATTTTCGCTCTTGAGGCGCGCCCCCGGCTTACGACGGTTAAACAAGACGTGGCGCAGAAGGCGTTTTTCGCCCTTAACCTGCTGGTTTCCCTGATAAAAAAAGAGCGTGTTCAGGAGCAGCAGGTTATTCTGCCGGTTTCCCTCACCATTCGAGACAGCGTCCGCAGCCTGCGCAGCCGCAGGCTGTTTTAGCGGCGCAATCTACGGCAGGCCGGCTTCGAGGTGCAGGGCTGTATTGACGATGCGCCTCAGCGGGCTTCGATAGCGTGAGCGGCGCAGCGCAGGAAGCATTAGTGGGTGGTTTGGAGGGTCTATGACCCT
>JAITHF010000062.1 GCA_031280115.1 Spirochaetaceae bacterium
GGTTAGGCCGTTTAAGCTCGTCCGCAAGGTCTTTGATGAGCGTGTCCCCCACGGAGTACGCCTCTTTGAGGGCCCGGGCTTTCTCGCCGCTCAGGTTCCCCCCGCCGGCGGTTACGGCGTCCCTTAGGGCGCGGGCAACGGCGTAATGCTCCGGGTGCACCCAGGTATTATCAAGGGGTTCGCTGCTTTCAGGTATCTTGAGAAAGCCGGCGCACTGTTCAAAGGTCTTGGGGCCCATGCCGGGTATGCCGGTAAGCGCCGACCGGCTTGGTATTTTCCCTTTTTCTTCCCGGTACTTCACGATTTTTTTGGCAAGGGCCCTGTTTATGCCCGACACGTACTGTAAGAGCGAAGCGCTTGCAGTATTAAGGTTTACCCCCACATTATTTACCACCGAAGAGACCGTTTCGTCCAGGGCCTGGGAAAGTTTTTTTTGATTAACGTCGTGCTGGTACAGCCCGACCCCGATGGATTTGGGGTCGATCTTAACCAGTTCCGCCAGGGGGTCTTGCAGGCGCCGGCCTATGGAGACGGCGCCCCGCACGGTAACGTCCAAATGGGGAAACTCTTCCCGCGCCGCGGCGCTGGCGGAGTACACTGACGCGCCGTCTTCATCCACCATCGTATAGCATACGTCCAAACCGTGCTCCGCGATGAGCCGGCTTACGATTTCTTGGGCTTCCCGGGAACCTGTGCCGTTCCCCAGGGCGATAAGCTGTATTTCATACTGCTTGATGTTTTCAAGCATGAGCCGCTTGGCCTCTTCAATCCGCCGGCTGTATATCACAAAGGCATGCAGGTATTTACCGGTATCATCCAGGCACGCGCACTTGGAGCCGGTCCGTATCCCCGGATCGATGCCCATGACTCTGGCGCCTTTGACGGGCTGCTGCATAAGCAGGTTTCTCAGGTTCTGGCTGAACACGGAGATTCCGTGGTCATCGGCGGCGTCTTCCTGATCCCCCCGGATCTCCCGAATCACCGCAGGCGAGAGGAGCCGCCCGATGCCGTCCTCAACGGCGGCCCGGTGGCAGCTGTTGCGGATAGGGTGCTTCTTTTTGATAAGTTCCCCGGCGGCTTCTTCGTCCACCCCTATCCTCGCCTTGAGCGCCTTTTCCCGCTCCCCCCTGTTTATCGCAAGTATCCTGTGCGGCCTTATCCGGGAGAGTTTTTCTGTGTAATCCCAGTACATCTGGTAGGCGGAGGTTTTACGCGCCTCCTCGCCTCCCAAGCCTTTTACCTCGATTTTCCCGTCTCTAAGATAGAGCGATTTCACTATGCGCCTGTTTTCCGGGTCCAGCGCGGTCTGTTCGGCGATAATATCCATAGCGCCCTTGAGCGCGTCCTCTGCCGAAAGGACCGGCTGTTCCGGGTGTTCCGCGTTTTCCGTGACAAAGCCCGCCGCCAGCAGCAGCAGTTCGGCATTTTCAAGGCGGGTCATGGCGTGCGCCAGGGGGCCGAGACCCTTTTCAAGGGCCGCCATGCCTCTTGTTTTTCTTTTTTTCTTATAAGGGGCGTATATATCTTCCAGTTCCGTAAGGGTCGCGGCTTTCAAAATATGTTCATAGAGCGTTCCGTCCAGTTTCCCTTGGGCAAAAATCCCGCGGGTAATTTCGATACGCCTGTTTTCAAGGTTTTTGGCGCTTGCGAAGCGGTGTTCCACGGCTCTAATCTGGGTTTCGTCAAGGCTGCCGGTATGTTCTTTGCGGTAGCGGGCAATAAAGGGGACCGTATTTCCATCAGCCAGAAGGCGTATAACCGCCGAAACCTGTTCCTTCGTAAGGGCAAGGGCTTCGGCGGCGCGCCCTGCAAGGGCCGTTTCGTTGACGCTCAGGTTTTCAATAAATTCCTCAGTGAGTTCCATGCGCCTATTTTACCAATCCCGCCCCCTTTTTCAACCCCCTGCGCAGCCTGCGGCTGTTTTAGGTGCTTCCTGCGGCGATAGGGTTCGCACGTTTAGTCACAACCCCGAAGCGGAGCCAAAGCGGAATTCGATGGCGCACTGGCTCAAAGCACGTCGCCTTTAAGGGGTGGTTTGGAGGGCAGCCTAAGGCTGTTCTCTTACGGGAAGTTCGCAAAAGAATACGCAAACCATGAAGCGCTGATAAAAAAGCCCTCCAAATTCTCTTAAAGAGCGCGAAGCGCCGGTAATTTTTCTATATAAAAATAAAGCGCAGCAGGAAAACCGGTTTTTTGGGTACCCAAATAGAGTTCCGGGGTACCCAAATAAGTTCGCAGGTGCCCCAAAAAAGTTTCGAGGGGAACCAAATAAGTTTTTTGGGTACCCAAATAAAGTTCCGGGGTACCCAAATAAGTTCGCAGGTGCCCCAAAAAAGTTTCGAGGGGAACCAAATAAGTTTTTTGGGTACCCAAATAAGTTCCGCGGTGCCCCAAAAAAACTATCCTGTACCCGCATAAATCATTAGTATATAACGAATTATCGGCGCTTCGCGCCTCTTTAAGCGTTTTTGGGGGCTTTTTTATCGGCGCTTCTTGTTCCGCGGCGCATAGCGCAAACAACGACCGCTGAAACAGCCTTCGGCTGCCCCCAAACCCCCGCTCAAGGCTTCCTGCCTCGCGCCCTTTCGCTATCGAATTCCGCTAAGCGGTTCTGTTACCAGTTTCCCGTAGAACGGGTCTAACCGGATACGGGTGTTCCCCAGAGGTTCGGCCACGAAAAGGGCGGTATGGCAGATTTCGATAAGGGTGCCCGGGGCAATCTCGCCGTACACTTCCACAAGGGCGTTCCGGTCCGCGTTGGCGCGGTTCAAAAGATCAAAAAGCGTTTCCCCCAGGTCCGCGCGCTCCTGTTCAAGCCGGCGCCGCAATTCGTCCAGTTTGGCTCGCTTCTCCCGGCTTGTTCGGGGAGAGCCCATAAGGACCTGTATCTTTTGAAGCCTGTCTGTAAGAAACTGGAAGCGGGTATCCGCCTTTTCCCGCTCTTGCAGCAGGGTGAAATCAATGCCGCAGCGCAGTTTGGTGGCTTTCCCCGCGGGCTTCCCGATTCTGCCGGCGCGGATGCCGTGAATCGCCGTCAGATCCCCGCCGATAACGGCGCCTTTGTTTCACAAATCAATATATTCCATAGCATAAACCGTGGAATTGACGATCGCCCGCTCGATTTTCACGGTTTTGCGGCAGGCAACGCGGCAGTTTTCGATGAACTTGCCGTTAATGCCCCCCCTAATCTTGACGATAGCCTGATTCTTGCCGATGATGCCCCCTGACACGTTGAGGTCCCCTCGTGCAAAAACTTCGGTGGCGTCAAAAGTCTGCTTAACCGTAACCGAACCTGCGGCGTGGATCTTAAACCCGTCTGAGACCGGCCCTTGGATGACCACGTTTCCGGGGAACAGGATGTTGCCGGTAGCGTACCCCACGCCGGATTTTATAACCAGCGTGTCCTGTACCTGGGCCACGCCGTTTTCAAAGAGGAACTGCCCGCTTATGCCGGCAGTAACCGCGCCCCCTTCGGTTTTGGTGTTATCCCCGCCGGTTACGCCTGATACCGGCGCGGTTATATAGGGGATGGGCTTGCCGCACACGGTTTTGCCGTTCATGCCGGCAATACGGGGGCGCAGGCGCGCAAGCACCTGGCCTTTCCTGACAATAATAAAGGGCGAATAGGCGCGGTAGTCCACGCGGCTCGAATGTGAGGCCGCCGGCGCCGGCTGCTTTTTCCCCCGGGCCAGCCGGGGATGAAGCTCAAAGTACGCGGGAACCTCGTTCACCGGCGGGTCTCCTTTGGCGATAAGCACGTCCCGCACGGCCTGTTTCTCCGCGGCGCTTTGGTCGGCGGCATTTTGAAGAGCCGCGTCGCCAACCAGCCCGTACCCGACGCCGAGTTTTCCGAGAAACTCCCGGATTACCCCCAGCGTGAGGGGCTCTCCGGCTCCTACCGGCGGTATAAAGTCTGCCCGCGCTTCAAGGTCGCCGTCAAAAAAGCTGAGGATTATATGGGCGCTGTACGGGTTATCCCGCGCCATGACGGTTTTGCGCTGGGCTGTCCGGCTCTGTGTATCCATCCTGCAAGTAACTTCCTTATTGTATTAAATATATTAAATTATATTAAAAATGATTATAAGAAATTATCGGCGCTTCCGCGCCTCTTTGGGAAGAGTATGGGGGCTTTTTTACCGGCGCTTCCTGTTTAACCTAGCCTTGTTTCACTGGGCGCATAGATACAACGTGAAAGCGGACGCAGATAACGCACAGGCGCACATCAAGAAGCCTTTATGGGGGGTTTGGGGGCAGCCTCCGGCTGTTTCAGCAGCCGTTGTTTGCGCTATGAGCCGCAAACCATGAAGCGCCG
>JAITHF010000065.1 GCA_031280115.1 Spirochaetaceae bacterium
TCCTGTATGCCCCGGCTCTCCTCCCCAAACGCGATCCGCGCCTGTTCCACATCGGAGGCAAGGGCAAAATAGACGCCCCCCCGATACCGGTACGCCGCGGCGTTGGCCGGATCTTTCTCAAGAACCTGATTGAAATCCTGTATGGCTTCCATATATTTTTTCTGCGCCCTGTGCACCATCCCCAAACCAAGATGAGCTGCGGCAAAGTTTGGCGAGAGGATTTTGTGATACAAGGCTATGGCGTCCTCAAACTGCTCCTTCGCATATAAATCGCATCCCTGCTCATAGTACGCCTGCGCCTTGGCTTCCCGGAAAGCCGGCTGGTCCTCAATCTCAATGGCGTGGTTGTAATCCTCCACCGCCTTGTCGTAACGCTTCATGGCAAGATAGGCGTCTCCTCTGAGCGCGTACGCCGCGGCGTTATCCGGCTTCATGCCGACAGCCCGGTCATAGTCCTGAAAAGCTTGATCGTACTTATCCTGCGCGGCATAGAGCCTGCCCCGGCAGAGGCAGCTGGCCGCGTCAAAGGGGTCGCGCCTTATGGCCTGGGTGTATGCTTCGATAGCCCTGCCGTAATCCGGCTCGCCGGTATAAATTTTTCTGTAATCCATATACGCTCCTTTCTCTTTAAAATATATAAACCCGTAAAATCTGATGCAGGGAAGGGGCGCGGTTCAAGGAAACCGGCTGGCCGGGCCCTTCGGGAAAATACGCTCAAAGCCGCAGTAGGGGGCAAGGGCTTTCGGGATGCGGACCGCGCCGCCGGCTTCCTGAAAGTTCTCAAGGAGCGCGATGACGGCCCGGGAAATTGCCACAGCGGTCCCGTTGAGAAGGTGGACGAACCGGTTCTTCCCGTTATCGTCTTTGTACCGGATGTTAAGCCGCCGGGACTGGTAGTCGGTGCAGTTGGACGTGGAGGTTATTTCCCCCCACTCCCCGCCGTTGCGCCCGGGCATCCATGCTTCCAGATCCCACTTGCGGTACGCCGGCGCCCCAAGGTCGCCGGTGCAGGTATCCACCACCCGAAACGGTATTTCAAGCCCCGCAAAGATTTCTTCTTCTATATTCCGCAGTTCCTCATGGAGCGCGCCTGACTGTTCCGGCAGGCAGCAGACAAACATTTCCACTTTGGTAAACTGGTGCACCCGGTAAAGCCCCTTGGAAAACTGCCCTGCCGCGCCGGCTTCCCGCCTGAAACAGTGGGAAAGGCCGGCCATCCTGATCGGGAGCCGGTCTTTGGGAAGGATCGCGTCCGCATAGTAGCCCCCCAGGGTGATTTCGGCGGTCCCCACCAGGCAGGCGTCTTCCCCCGACAGGGTATACACGTTGGACTCAGGCCCCCGGGGGTTAAAGCCGATCCCTTCGAGTATCGCTTCTTTGGCAATATCCGGCGTGATAAACGGGGTAAAGCCCTGTTTGGCGAGTATATCAAGGGCGTACCGGATAAGCCCCAGCTCAAGAAAGACCCCTTCGTTTTTAAGGTAATAAAACTTGGTTCCCGCCACTTTGGTTCCCGCGTCAAAGTCGATAATATCCAGCAGCTGCCCCAGGGCCGCATGGTCTAAAGCGGGGAAATCAAAGCGCCGGGGTTCGCCCACCCGTTTGACCTCAAGGTTATCTTTATCCTCTTTTCCCACAGGCGCGTCTGGATGGGCCATGTTCGGTATTTTGCGGGCTTCCGCATCAAGAGCCGTTTCGGTCAGGGCGAGTTCTTTCTCCGCCTGGGCAATGCGTTCTTTGAGGCGTTTCCCTGTTTCGATGAGGCGGGAGCGGGCGGAACCGTCTTGTTCCTGTTTCACGGCCCCGGCGTTGGCGTTGCGCTCCGCACAAAGTTTCTGGAGCTCCGCGGCGCGTTCGGCGCGTTGTTTAAAGAGGGCCGCTACCGCGCCGGCGTCGGCCTGCATATACCGCTGGGCGATATTTTTCTTTACTTCAGGAAGGTTTTCTACTATAAAGCGATAATCTAACATACGAATCAAAAGTATACCGCCCTGCAAATATATTTGTAAACCCCCGCTTCCCGCTTCGCGATCCTCAAAAGAAAGGCGGCTCCCAGAAGACCTGCGCGGCCCGGCCCAGGGGGGAATAAAGCGCTGCTGGACGTTCGCCGCGGCGGCGGGCTACAATTTATACCCATAACTTGGGGCGCCGGCGCGGTCCGGCCCCGCTTGAAAGGAGCGCGCTATAAATACTATGGATACTTTTTCTAAAAACATGGCCAGCGGCAAGGCGCATTTCCGTAAAGGGGATTATGCCCGGGCCATCGCCGACTTCTCCGAGGCGCTGCGCCTCAACCCCTATGATGATACCGCCTACATCAACCGGGGCCTTGCCTATGGCATGGAAGGGGAACATGACCGGGCTGCGGATGATTTCTCTGAGGCGGTGCGCCTGAACCCGCAGGATGCCGCCTTTATCAACCGCTGCCTTGCGTATGCCATGAAAGGGGATCCTAAAAGGGTTATCGACGAATTGGACGCCGAACTGGGCCGCAGCCCTGACTTTGCTGACGCCTACAACAGCCGCGGCGCTGCGTATTTTGAGAAAGGGGAGTTTAAACGGGCTCTCGCCGACTTCTCCGCGGCGCTGGGCCTCAAGCCTGACTCTGCTGACGCCTACATCAATCGGGGTATCGGGTATAGCATGAAAGGGGAACATGACCGGGCTATCGACGACTTCAACGAGGTTCTGCGCCTCAATCCTAACTCTGCCGACGCCTACCACAACCGCGGTGTTGCCTATGGTATGAAAGGGGAACATGACCGGGCTATTGCCGA
>JAITHF010000066.1 GCA_031280115.1 Spirochaetaceae bacterium
ATTTTGCGCGCAAGAAACTTTATTTTGCGCGCAAGAAACATTATTTTGCGCGCAAGAAACTTTATTTTGCGCGCAAGAAACTTTATTTTGCGCGCAAGAAACTTTATTTTGCGCGCAAAGAAAACGTTTTGAGGACAAGAAAAAGTATTTTTATAGAGGGCCCGCGCCCTAGGGCTTGCGGGAGCTCTCGAACCATTCGATGCAGTCAACGCCCTTTTCCCGCAGCCACCTGCTTACCAGGTGGCGGTGTGAAAAGAGCGCCTCTTTCACCCGGGGTTCCCGGTCCCAACAGACCAGGGTGAAATTGTCAAAGGCATCAAGCCCCAGAAGCCGGCAGACCCCTGCTGAAACCGCCTCTATTGTCAGGCTGGCAAGGACGTCTTTGGTATATATCTTGGCGTATTCCGCGACTGTCAGGTTCCGCTTGCTTTCAAGCCGTTCCGGCGGGGTTAAAAGCTCGTACACCGGAATATGCACGATATCCGGCATAGTAAGCGAAATAGCGATCGGGTTCGGCACTTTGTTTACATGAAAAAAACCGCACGTATATATCATCAGGCCCGCCTTGTCAGCTCCCCCCGGCCTCAAGGTTTTCCCGGGGCATAGGGCTTGGGGCAGGGAACGCACTGTATTCATACGCCAAAAGGCGCAGGACCGTATCCCCGTCTAACGCATCGATAAACCGCGCGAACCTGTCCGGCGTAAAAAGGCCGGCTAAGTACCCGCCGCTATAGTAGGACTTGACAGAGCGTTCCTTAAAGGCGTCCACATAGGACTGTGTCCGCTTCTGTATAGCCGTATAGAGAGACACCATGCCCTCTTGGGTATTTTCAAGGGTAACGCCTTTATACCGCAGGGTATCTTGATCGCTGTCAATCTCAAGGTCATCAAGAAAGCCCGGCGGGTCAGGCGGCAGAAACTCCTGTATCCGGCGCCCCTCGGGCCCGCCGGCGGCGCAGATGAACGACGCCGCGTCAGACCTGCCCATAAGCTCCACAAGTTCATCCCGCAGCAGCGAGCGGTCCGGGCCTCCCGGTCCCGCCGTTTTTACAGCTGCCTGTTTTACCGTATTATTCGTCATAAAATCCCCCTTCTCAGGATGCCTAGGCCCGGGCGAGCGCCTGCCGCAGGGTTTCAAGGGTTATGGTTTCCCGGGTTTCCCCGAACCGCAGCACCTGTTCGCGGTATTCCATCATCTCGTCTTCGGACATACAGCCCATGCAGGAGTCCTCCCCGTCATCGCCGCCGCCTGCTGCCTGATATATCCGAACCGTTACATACCGCGTGCCGGCAACTTCGGTTATGTCCCTGACAACCGCCTTTTCCTCTCCGTTACGGAGGTAAAAAAAATCCCCTATATGTATCATATTTCTAATTATACACCCTAAACCGCCGGCGTTACCAGTGCGGGGGGGGCCTTGAGGCGCGTTGTCTCCGGCGGCGCTTTTTTATGTTTTTGCATTGTAACTTAATAATACCTCAGCCGTTTTAGGAATTGAGCATTGATTATGGAAACAATAAAGACAACAAACAGCGTATTATACGTTACCGGCATGACCTGCGGGGCCTGCCAAAAACGGGTTGAAACAAAACTGCGCTCCCTTGCGGGCGTCCAGCAGGCAGCCGTTGATTTTGCCGCCGGCACGGTCTTGGTGGCGTATGACCCGTCTCTTGTTACCGTGCGGGACATGGCCGGAAAGCTCGAAGCCGCAGGCTACGGCCTGAGCGAAAGCCCTCCGTCATCCCCGTCCACGCGGGCGCGCTCCCTCTTAGGGGCCCTCCTCCTCATCGCGGCCCTGGCGGCGCTGGCCCGGGCCCTGGGGGTAAGCGGCCTTACCGCGGCCTTCCCCCTTGCGGAAGCAGGCGCGGCCTATCACCTCCTCTTTGTCGTGGGGCTCATAACTTCGGCGCACTGCGCGGCCATGTGCGGGGGGATAAACGTCTCCCAGACCCTAGGCGCCCCCCAAACAGGCGGCGCGGCGCTCCAGGTCCTTATGCCGGGTATCCTCTATAACGGCGGCAGGGTTGTTTCCTACACCCTGACCGGCGCGGCGGTGGGCGCGTTAGGCCAGGCCGTACAACTCAGCGGCGCGGCCCAGGGGGCGATACAGCTTGCTGCCGGCGCCTTTATGCTGGGTATGGGGCTCAATATGCTCGGCCTCACCCCGGAACTACGGAAGATAGGGCAGGCTGTACAGCGCGGGTCCCGGCGCATCCTCCCGCCGAAACCGGCTTTTCTCCCTGAGATTCCCCCAATTTTTAAGACAAGCCCCCTTATTCTCGGGCTTTTGAACGGCCTTCTGCCCTGCGGCCCCTTGCAAGCCATGCAGGTCTACGCCCTCTCAACCGGAAGCCCCGTGAAAGGCGCCCTCTCAATGCTGATTTTCAGCCTCGGCACCCTGCCGCTCATGTTCGGCGTCAGCGCCCTCAGCTCCCTCCTGCGTAACCGCAGGATGGGCCCGGGACTCGGCTCCCGGGTTATCAAAGCCGGCGCCGTGCTGGTAGGGGCTATGGGAGTTACGATGATGGCAAACGGCTGGAACCTTGGGGGCTTTTCCCTGTCCGGCCTGCTCCCGCCTTTTGCTGCGCCCCTGCCGGCTTCCCCTGTTTCCCCTGTTTCCCCTGTTTCCTCAGCGCCCCCTGTTTCCGGCGCCGGAAGCGCTGCAAGCCCGCAGGAACCGGCTGCTGCTGACGGAGCCCAGTATATCAGCTCGGTATTACAGCCCGGGCGCTACCCGTCGATTACGGTGCAGGCGGGGATTCCGGTGAAGTGGGTGATTGACGCGCCGCCTCGAAGCATTAACGGGTGCAATAACCGGATGTTTATCCGGCAGTAC
Source organism: Spirochaetaceae bacterium (assembly GCA_031280115.1). GTDB lineage: Bacteria > Spirochaetota > Spirochaetia > Treponematales > Breznakiellaceae > JAITHW01. The sequence goes on from JAITHF010000066.1 coordinate 2,838, forward strand.
CAGATTGAGCACCGGTTCGCCTTGGGGGAGAACGTGATTGAGTTTACGCCGGAAAAGCCGGGGAAGGTTCCGTACAGCTGTTGGATGGGCATGATTAGAGGCACTATAACCGTGGTTTCTCCGGACGCGGCGGCGGGGGCGGGGGTGGAAAATAGCCAAAATAACGAAGATAACGAAGATAACGAAAAAATACCGGAACTCTCGGATGTCCGGCTCGACCTTGGCGCTGTAGCAGTGGCGCGGATGGCCGGCGGGGGGTATCAAGAGGTGGAAATCGAGCTGGCTGACAACGGGTTTAAGCCTGCGCTGGTGGTGGCGGCGCGGGGTATTGAGGCGCGCTGGATTATCAAGAAGAATTCGCTTGATCCCGGGAGCGGGGCGCTTTTGGTGCCTGCGTACCGGGCAGAAGCGCCGCTTGAGGACGGAGAGAATGTGGTACGCTTTATACCGGAGGGGGATTTCTTGTTCTCCACGGCTGACTTGGTATTTTATGGGTATGTGAAGGTGGTGGACCGGCTTGAGGATGTGAATATCGAGGCCATAAAAGCGGCGTTAGCCGAAGCCTCCCTGCAAGAGGCGCAGATTCCTTGAAAGCAGCAGCCAAAGCGGACTTCGCAGGCGCGCGGGCGCTGCACAAGAAACACCTGCTGCTAAGGCTCAATCAAAAGAAAAAGGAGGGCGGAATGGATTTTTTAATGTCCCATTGGCATTGTTTGGCGCCGCTTGCGGCAGGCGCCGCGATACTGGTATACACCCTGGCATCTAATAAAAAAATAAAAAAATAAAAAAATAAAAAAAAACGGAGGCTGATATGGAGATACTTGCGGGAATTGGTATTGCCCTGGCAGTGCTGGCGGCTGTCCTGTTCACGGCAAAACGCTTTCTCAACCCCGCGAAGGGCCCCCTTCCTGACTGCTGCGGCGGGCGCCGCGCTCAGGAACAGCCGGGAAAGCGGTAACAGACGCACACATCCCGCCGGATTACCGGCGGAGTAAATAGGAGGCGCGAACATGAAGCGCAGATTATTTCGATACGGCAGGCCGGGGCTTTGCATGAGCCTCTTCCTCCTTCTCGTTGTCGGGTCCGGTTTGCCCGCGCAAACCGGTCAATTAAATGTCCTCAAGCCGGCGGCGGCGGATCGGGACTTGGTTATCCAGACCTCTGAGATTACCAGCAACGCCCTGTTCTTTCCGGTCGACGTGGCCGGCACCCGCCTTGAGGTGCTGGCAGTGAAGGCGCCGGACGGCACCATACGCACGGCCTTTAATACGTGCCAGGTGTGTTACGGCTCCGGACGGGGCTACTACCGTCAGGAAGGGACCGTGCTGGTGTGCCAGAACTGCGGGAACCGCTACCGGATGGGGCAGGTGGAAATCCGCGCAGGCGGGTGCAATCCGGTCCCTATCTTTCCGCAGGATAAGAAAGTAACCCAGTCAACCATTACGATACCCCTTGCCTATTTGACGGACATGAAAGTCATCTTTTCCCGCTGGCGGCGGGGCTAAACAACTGCGGAACACCCATAAACCTAAGGAATTTTTAATATGAAGCATTTTTTTATTGCATCCCTGGCAGCGCTGGCCGCGCTTTCCTGCGAAAATCTTGATGTGGTGGGCAAGGATTCGGCTGCCTCGTTTGACAAAGTATTACAAGCCATGTCCCGGAACGTGGCGGAAGACCAGATGAACGGGGGCTGGTCCCTCAACGCGCCTGACAACAGCGCCCGCTTTATCTGGAGCAAGGACTTTTCCCAAAGCCCCATGCACGACGTGATGATAGAATTAGACGCGGCGCCGTTTCTCCAAGCGGGGCTTGATCCGGATAAACTCCCGCAAGACTACGCCTTTTACGGGGGGAAACTCATGGTAGGCACAAAACTGGGGGAAGAAAAGCTGACCTATAAGGGGGAGCCGACCCCGCTCCTGTCGTACCAAAAGATAGTGGAGCTCAAGCGGGGCGCCCTGGGCTACCACGGGGCCCTTGACCACTACGGGATAAACCTGGGGAACGGCAACCTTTTTGAGTGGGCCAAAGACATGGCGGCCAATGATAAGGACATGGTCTTTGTGCTTAATCCGGAGCCGTTTATTGCCGCAGGGGTTGACCCGAACAGCCTGGCCGGCTGGCTCTTTGGGAAGGTAACGGTTGACGGCGAGAACGGCAATCCCCTGGAGGTTGAGAAACTTTTAAAGCCCTTCGACCTCCCCGCTCCTGCGGGGCAGGCGTAAAGCGCAGCAGGCGTAAAAGATAATAAAGGCATACATAAAAGGCATATATACATGGAAAAAAGCGAAAAACGAGAAGAGATCTTAGCCATCGGGGGCATGACCTGCGCGGCCTGCGCCCTGCGGGTCGAAAAGGCGGTGCAGAAACTGGACGGCGTGTCGTCCGCTGCGGTGAACTTTGCCGCGGAGAAACTGTTCGTGGCATACGAGGCGCCCCACGTCCTTGAGCGCATCAAAGAAACGGTGGTTAAAATAGGGTACGAAGTGCGGGAAAAGCCCAAAGGCGCCGCCGTAACCCTTGCCATCGGGGGCATGACCTGCGCGGCCTGTTCCCAGCGGGTAGAGCGCGCCTTGAAGAAACTCCCGGGCATAGAGGCCGTAACCGTGAACTTAGCCACCGAGAAGGCGGCGCTGGTGTACGATCCCCAGTCTCTGCGGCTTTCGGCCATACGGGAGGCTGTCGAAAAGGCGGGCTACACCGTGCAAGAGTCTTCCAAGTTAGGCGCGGTTGACGAGGACAAGGCGCGGAAGGAGCGGGAAATCAAGACGTTGCGGACAAAGTTTATCGTTGCCGCGTCTTTGGGCCTTCCCCTCCTCTATATTGCGATGGTTCCCATGATAAAGGCGGTAACTCTGCCGTTTCCCAAAAGCCTTGCGCCTATGAACTTCCCGTTTATTTATGCGCTGGCGGAACTGGCGCTGGTTATCCCCATTATTATCGCGGGAAACCGGTTTTACCGCGCGGGCTTCAAGAACCTCCTCCGCCGCAGCCCCAACATGGACTCGCTTATCGCGGTGGGAACTTCCGCGGCGGTCCTGTACAGCCTGTATAATGTGCGGCGGATTTACGAGGGGGATTTTCGGGCGGTGGAGGCGCTGTACTTTGAGACTGCCGGCGTGATTATCGCCCTCATACTCTTAGGGAAGTTTCTCGAAGCCCGCTCCAAGGGGCGCACCAGCGAGGCCATCAAGAAGCTCATGGGCCTTGCGCCTAAGACGGCCGTCCTTCTTGAAGGGGGCGTAGAAAAAGAAATTCCCATTGATGAGGTGGTAAAGGGGGATGTGCTGGTGGTGAAGCCCGGGGCCAAGATACCGGTTGACGGGGTGGTGCTTGAGGGGCATACGGCGATCGACGAGTCCATGCTCACCGGCGAGAGTATGCCGGTGGACAAAAACGCCGGCGACCGGGTGTACGCGGCCACGATCAACAGCAACGGGGTTGTTACGTTTAAGGCCGAGAAGATAGGCGGGGACACGGCGCTTGCCCAGATTATAAAGCTGGTGGAGGACGCCCAGAGTTCCAAGGCGCCGATTGCCCAGCTGGCGGATATTGTCTCCGGTTATTTCGTGCCTATTGTGTGCCTTATCGCGGTGCTTGCCGGGGCCGCGTGGTTTGCCGCGTCTTCCGCGGGGCTCGTGTCCCTGCCGGCAGGGAAATCGGCGCTTGAGTTCTCGCTTACGATTTTTATTTCCGTGCTGGTCATCGCCTGCCCCTGCGCCCTGGGGCTTGCCACGCCCACGGCCATCATGGTCGGCACCGGCAAGGGCGCGGAACAGGGCATCCTCATAAAGGGCGGGGAAGCGCTGGAAACGGCCCACAAGATAAATACGATTGTATTTGACAAGACCGGCACCATTACCGAAGGGAAGCCTCAGGTGACGGATATCGTGGTTGAGCAGGGGGAAGAAAACGAGTTCCTGCGCCTGGTAGCGTCAGTGGAAAAGGGGAGCGAACATCCTTTGGGGCAGGCGATTGTGCAGGAGGCCGCGTCCCGGGGGCTTGAGCTTACGCAGGCGGCGGATTTTCTTGCGCTGACAGGGCGGGGTATCGAGGCGCGGGTTAAGACCGCTGATTCCAGCGGCGCCGCGGCGGTTCTGGTGGGCAACCGGAAACTTATGGATGAGCGGGGCATTGCCTTGGGGGATTTCTCCGAGCGGAGCGACCGGCTTGCGGAAGAGGGGAAGACCCCGATGTTTGCAGGGGTTGACGGCAAAATCGCGGGGATTGTGGCAGTGGCGGATGTGGTGAAGGACTCAAGCAGGGCAGCGATCGAGGCGCTGCACAAGATGGGAAATCAGGTGGCCATGATTACCGGGGACAACAAGAAGACGGCGGCGGCCATTGCGAAGCAGGTGGGGATTGATAAGGTGCTCTCTGAGGTGCTGCCGCAGGATAAGTCCAACGAAGTAAAAAAACTGCAAAATGAGGGGCGGAAAGTGGCGATGGTCGGGGACGGGATAAACGACGCGCCGGCGCTGGTGCAGTCTGACATTGGGATTGCCATTGGGAGCGGGACTGACGTGGCAATCGAGTCCGCGGATATTGTGCTTATGCGGAGCGATTTGCTGGATGTCCCCCGAGCGATTACGTTAAGCAAGAAGACGATTCGCGCCATTAAGCAAAATCTTTTTTGGGCCTTTGGCTACAACGTGCTGGGAATCCCTATTGCCGCAGGGGTGCTGTATCTCTTTGGGGGCCCTCTTCTCAACCCCATATTTGCGGCTGCGGCCATGAGCATGAGTTCTGTTTCGGTACTCACCAACGCGCTCCGCCTCACCCGCGTAAAGCTCTAGCGGGGCCTCAGCGCGATTCGTAAGCGAAAGGGCGCGGTGCGGGAAGCCCCCTGCGGGGGTTTTATGTGCTTCCTGTTGCGAGAGAGTTTGCAATTTTAGTCACAACCTTCACGCGGCGCCTCAGCGCGATTCGCAGGCGGAAGGGCGCGGGGCGGGTGTTTGTTATGGGCGCTGCGCTGCGCTTGCGCTTTAAGAGGATTTGGGGGGATTTTTCTAAGTCCCCCCAAGCTCCCCATTAGCGGCGGCGGGGCTTGTGCAAGGTGTTCCATGAAGGGGCGGCGGGGTTTTAGTGCGATTCGACGGCGTACTTGCTCAAAGCAGGAAGCCTTTAGGGGTGGTGTGGAGGGTCTAT
>JAITHF010000091.1 GCA_031280115.1 Spirochaetaceae bacterium
TTCGATATGCCGGATAACAAAATCAGGGTGTTCCGCTGAATCAGAAACCGTTCCCTTGAGGGTAAGATGGCCGTCGCGGTTAAGGCGGGCGGTTACATCGGCGCTGGAATTGTTGATTCTGGCAATAATGTCCGAAACCGTGTCTGTCGGGTAATAAGGCACCTCGATATTCCCGCTTGATGCGGAAAGCACGATGGTTCCCACAAGCCCTGGCTGGGCGCGGCTTTCAAGGGCGTTGGTTCCGGTAACGCGGAAAATATAGCTTGAATCATAGTCCCCATCGCCGGACCGGTCATAGTTTCCGTTTACGTTGGTCACAAAATGATGTTCGGTGAAGAAATCTTTTCCTGTTGAACCGTTTATCCCGTAACCGGCGCGGTGGGTTTCGTTGACCATGTCGGCAAAGTTCACGGCCAGGGAGTCAAGGCTCTGAATCTCCGAGCGTATCGTGCCGTCCCGAAGCTCCGCCAGCGCCGCAAGGCTGCCGTTTTGGAACTGTATGGGCTCCCCTGTATCGCCCCAAACAATCTGCGAATACCCTTCGGCCTCTTCGCTGCGGCGCTGCAATTCAAACTGCCGGCCTATCCGCCCCTGGACCAGTATCATCCCTGCGGTATGCACCATAAATTCATCCGGGTCCCGGTTAGGAACGGTTATATCTATGATAGAAGAGAGTTTGTCTAAGAGGAGGTCCCGGCGGTCAAGAAGGTCGTTCGGATTGTCCCCCTGGGCCGCGGCGCGCTGAATATCTTTATTGAGCCCCGCGATTTGGCGGGAAAAGTCATTGACCCTGTCTACTGTAAGGCGGATATCCTCTTCCGCCATATCTTGCAGCCCTTTAAGGGCCTGATACCGGTCATGGATGCTGTCGATGAGGGTTTTCCCCCGCTCAATGACCGCGCTGCGGGGCGCCGTATCCGCCGGATAGAGGGAAAGTTCCTGCCATGCGTCCCAGAACGCATCCATTTTCCCCCGCAGGGAGTTGCCCCCGGGCTCAAGATAAATCTGTTCCATCATGCGGATATACGGGTCCCGGGCGCTCCAGTAGCCCTCGCTGCCGGCTTGGGCAATAATGCGCTTGTCAAGAAGCTGGTCCCGCAGGCGCTCGATGCGTTCCACCGCCGGCCCCTGCCCCAGCTGCCCCGGGGTTTCCTCGCGGTTAAGCCCGGGAAGATAAATCGGCTCAAACGCCGAGAGTTCCGCCCGCTGCCGCGAGTATCCCTCGTTAGAGGCGTTTGAAAGGTTATGCCCTGTGGTATGCAAGGCTTGCTGGTGGGCGGCGACCCCCCGTTTTCCCATCTCGATTCCTAAAAAAGTTGAAGCCATACCTTTTTTCTCCTGCTCAGAGGCTCTGGTTCACGACCAAACTTCGCATATCCGCAGGCACTTTCGCCCCTCTGCGGGAGTAAAAGCGGTTTTTGCGGTCCGGATACGCCGCATCAAGGAAACTGTCCACAGTGGCCTTTGCCTCGCAAAGATAGCTTGCAAGGGATTCGTTTGCCATGCGCGCCTTGAGGGCCCGCAGTTTAAGGTTCCGGTACAGTTCGGCAAGTTCCCTGCGTTCCGCTTCAGGAAGGCGGGACGCGCCGCGGTAAAATGCCGCTTTGTTCTCTGGCCCTCCTGCTTCCCCCCTGTTTTCAGCAGCAGCGCCCCCCCCCTCGAAAAGCCCTGAAAACAGCGCGGCCCGCCGGGCCTCCAGTTCCTGAAACTGATCCCCGTAACGGTTCATCGTTTTGAGCAGGGATTCAAAGTCAGCCCACTGCCGGTTGATAACCGCGTTCCTGACCCCTTCTTGAATTGCGGCGATTTTTTCCATGATTTCTGTTTGGAGATGCAGGACCAGGGCGGCCTGCCCGCCGTCCCCGGCATCTTCGCGCTTTACGGCGCCTGTTGCGATAGCGTTATCCGCTTCCATTTCATTCATGTTCTTTCAAGCCTCTGCTTTTATATCGGCGGTCAGGGCGGACGTATTAAGCGGTTTGTTATTTACCTCATGCCTCAAGGCTTTTTTTATTTTTTCTGTTTTTTCTGTTTTTTCTGTTTTTCTATAAGGTTTTGCGGCGGACCGGACAGGGTTTCTCAGAGCGGGAAACGGGAGTCGGACCCGCGACATCCACCTTGGCAAGGTGGCGCTCTACCACTGAGCTATTCCCGCAGCGCGATTTGTTTTACTTGTCTTTAATATACTCAATAATACCCGTTGCGGCAATACCCTCAAACAAAAATTTATCGTTCATGCCGCTTAGGGTTTACAGGGGGGCAGAGGCTCTGGTATGCTTAGGCGCTATGAGCCGTTATTGGAATGACCGGATTAAGGAGCTTTGCCCCTATGTGCCGGGAGAGCAGCCCCGGAACCAGAGGTATATCAAACTCAACACCAATGAAAACCCCTACCCGCCGTCTCCGCTGGCGCTTGAAGCCATTACCCGGGCTGCCGGGGAAAACCTGCGCCGCTATCCTGACCCTTCGTGCCAAGAACTGCGGGAAGCGGCGGCTGCTGCCTATCAG
>JAITHF010000140.1 GCA_031280115.1 Spirochaetaceae bacterium
AATAGATTTGAGTCAGATCTTAATAGATTTGAGTCGGATCTTAATAGATTTGAGTCAGATCTTAATAGATTTGAGTCGGATCTTAATAGATTTGAGTCAGATCTTAATAGATTTGAGTCAGATCTTAATAGATTTGAGTCAAATCCAGACTTTTTTGTCTGCGGTTTGATGGTATATTCAAGCATAGCATACGGTTTACTGCGTGATGGTGCTGTATGTTCCGGCCTGCCTGTTGAGCCTGCCCCTCCCGCGCCCTCCGCAGGCTTTTTGGGGGGCTTTTTTTACCGGCGCTTCATGGTTCGCGGCTCATAGCACAAACGACGGCTGCTGAAACAGCCTTAGGCTGCCCCCAAACCCCCAGCCAACGGCTTCCTGCCTCGCGCCCATACGACTGCGGCGTCCGCTGAGGCGCAACTTCTGGGTTGTGACTAAACGTGCAAACCCGCTCACCGCGAGAAGCACGTGAATCCCCCGCAGGGGGTTGAAACACCACTGCGGGGGTGGTATAAAAGGCTATGGCACGGAATATACATGCAGGCGTTATCGGCGCCGCAGGGTACGCAGGGGCAGAACTGGTACGCCTCCTTGCAGGACACCCGCATATCAAAGAACTGTCCCTTGGGTCGGTCAGTTTCGAGGGGCGCCCCCTTTATGAACTCTACCCGAACTTTCTTCGCCGGATTAACCCGGCGCTGGTAAAGCCCGAAGAAGCGGCGGCAGCGGCGGACGTGGTCTTCGCGGCGCTTCCTAACGGCGTAGGAGAACCCTTTGCCAAAACCTGCGTGGAAAAGAATATCCCCTTTATCGACTTTTCCGCTGATTTCAGGTTCGGCGGCGACCAGGCGGCGTACCGCGCCTGGTACGGCATGGCATACCAGTTCCCAAACCTGCGGGAACACGCTGTCTACGGGCTCCCGGAGCTTAACCGGCAGGCTCTGCGGGAACGCGCCGGAACAGGACGGATTATCATCGCCAACCCCGGATGCTACCCCACCGCCGCCTCCCTTGCGGCGTATCCGGCGCTGGCCCGGGGGATGCTGGCGGAAGGAACCGTGATTGTAGACGCCGCTTCAGGCATCACCGGCGGGGGGCGTGAAACGGCCCGCTCTTTCCACTATCCTGAATGCGCGGACTCCCTGTCGCCCTACAAAGTGGGCTGCCACCGGCACACCCCTGAGATACAGCGGAACTTCGCGGCTATGACAGCAAAGGGGGGCAAAGCGCCGGCGCTCATTTTCACCCCCCACCTTGCGCCTATGAACCGGGGGATTTTGAGCACCCTCTACGCGCCGCTTGCCGGAAACTGGAGGGCCGGGCCTGCTGACCCTATGCGCCCCCCAAGCCCGGAGGCTGCTGAAAAAGAACGCGCCCTACAGGAAGCCTACGCGGCGTTTTACCAGAACGAGCCCTTTGTGCGGGTCCTCCCCGCAGGCATAAACCCTGCCACCGGACGGGTGCGCGGCTCGAATTACTGCGACATCGCCGTACGCCTTGACCAGACCGGCTCGTTCCTGATTGCGGTGAGCGCCATTGATAACATGGTAAAGGGCGCCGCCGGGCAAGCGGTGCAAAACATGAATATCCTCTTTGGCTTTGATGAAACAGCGGGGCTTGAGGCAATACCCGCCAGTTTCTAAGGCGCCGGAGGGGGGAACCGGAGCGGAAGGATGAAGGAGAGGTACACAGGATGGGCTCAAAAAAAGAAATAAAAGAAATAAAAGAGATAAAAGAAATCGAAGGCGGCGTGTGCGCTGCCGCAGGGTTTAAGGCAAGCGGGGTGCGCTGCGGCATCAAAGGGCCGTCGTCCTCCAAGCGGGACCTGGCGCTTATCTATTCAGAGCGCCCCTGCGCGGCAGCAGGGGTCTTTACGGCAAACCGCGTGAAGGCCGCGAGCGTGCTGGTGTGTATGGAGCGCGTTGCCGGCGGCGCGGTGCGGGCGGTGGCGGCCAATTCGGGAAACGCCAACGCCTGCACCGGCGCGGCAGGGCTCGAGGCGGCGCGGCGCATGACCGAAACGGCTGCTGAAAAACTGGGGATACCTGCCCAAGAGGTCGCGGTGGCGTCTACCGGCGTTATCGGCGTCCCTCTGCCGGACTTTTCGGTTATTGCCGCGGGAATTGGCAAGGCCGCGGAGGAACTGGATGTCCGCGGGAACCGGAACGCCCTTGAAGCCATTATGACCACTGATACCGCCATGAAAGAGGGGGCTAGGGAAATCGAGATACACGGGAAAACCGTGCGTTTGGGGGGTATGGCCAAAGGCGCGGGGATGATACATCCGAATATGGGGACCATGCTTTGTTTTATCACCACTGACGCGGCCATTACCCGCCCCCTGCTGGACAAGGCGTTCAGGCAGGGGGTAAACCGCTCGTTTAACCGGATTACGGTTGACGGGGATATGTCCACCAACGACACGGCGCTTATTATGGCCAACGGCGCCGCAGGGAACCGGCTTCTTGACGCGGAGGATGGGGCGTTTGCCCTGTTCGCCCTCGCGCTTGAGGGGCTGTGCGCGGGCCTTGCCAAGCAGATTGCCCAAGACGGGGAAGGGGCGAGCCGGCTTGTGACGGTTACGGTGGAGGGCGCCGCGTCCGAGGAGGATGCGGCGGCGTTCGCCAAAGCCGCGGCATCGTCCAATCTGGTTAAGGCCGCCTGTTTCGGCGCTGACGCCAACTGGGGCAGGGTGCTGGCGGCCCTGGGACGGGCGGGACCGCCGTTTGATCCAGCCTGTGTGGGGATAGCGTTTTCAGGCGGCGGTATGCAGGTGCAGGTGTGCGAAGCCGGCGCGGGGCTTCCTTTTTCAGAGCATGATGCGAAGGCCGCGCTTTCCCATAAGGAGATAGGCATTGAGATTACTCTGGGCCGGGGCCCGGGCAGCGCCGCGGTCTGGGGGTGCGACCTTACCTACGAGTATGTACGGATAAACGGCGACTACCGCTCCTAGCCCCCCCTGCGGGGGTTTCAGGTGCTTCCTGCGGTGAGCGGGTCTGCGGGTTTAGCCACAACCCAGAAGCGGCGCCTCACCGCGCTTCGACGGCGAAAGGGCGCTGCACATGTCACACTGGTAGGGGGTTTGGGGGACCTGGTTCCCCCAAATCTCTTTAAAAAGAGGCGCGGAAGCGCCGATAAAAAATACCCCCATAATGCCTTGAAAAGCGCAAGCCCGGCGGCTGGCTACCAGAGCGCCTCTTTTAACCGCGGCACGTTCGCTCTTTGTATCGCAAGAAACGTAAGCCCTTGGTCGAAATCCCGCTTAGAGATGGTATGGCCGGCGTGGAACAGGCGTTTTTTCGCGCCGGTTTCCGCTGCTATGGCGTCGGCTATGTTTTCATTTGAGAGCTCGATGTGGAACACCACAGGGATTTGCTCCGCCTTTATTTTGTTGATTAAAAAGGCAAGGGTTGCGGCGCTGCAATCGGACTCGGTCGAACACCCGGGGAACGCGGCGGAATACCCAAGGCCGTAGGCGTCGGCAAAATACCGGAAGGGGAAGCGGTCCCCGAAAACAAGGGTTTTCCGCTTGGCCCCGTCAACCACTGCCTGAAACTCCCGGTCCAGCGCCTCAAGCTCGGCGCAGTAGCGCCGGGCGTTCTGCCGGAAAAGCGCTTCCCCGGCAGGGTCGATCCTGCAAAGCCCTTCAGCCACGGCCTCCACAATCCGCACGGCGTTCTTAGGGGACGTCCAGATATGCTCGTCATAGGCGGCCTCCTCCCCCTCTTCTTCATGCTCCATGCCCTCAACGATTTCTTCTTCCACCGGCTCAACCGCGTCCATCATGCGGATTACCCGGTCCTTAGGCTTGTCCATAGATGCAAGAATCCGGTCAACCCAGGCATCGGACTCGCCGCCGTTGTAAACGAACAGGGCGCTGTTCTGTATTTTGATAATATCCCGGGGCGTGGGTTCAAAAGAATGGCTTTCCGCTCCGGGAGGCAGGAGCATAAACACCTCCACCCGGCCGCCGGCGATCTGCCGGACAAAATCATACGCCGGAAAATTGACCGCAGCGGCCTCGGGCTTTTTGGTATGCTCCGTCCCTGACGGGTCTTTTTTCCCCCCTGCGAACAGGGCGCAGGCAGACAGGAACAGGATCGTAAGGACTGACAAAATATATTTCATAGGTATACCTCTTCATATAAAAAATAAAAAATAAAAAATAAAAACTATATAAAAGAATAAAAGAATAAAAGTAAAAAGTAAAAAAATATAAAAAGCGCCCTGTTCCTGTTGGGATTGGTTTTCGGTTTGGAGAACACAGGGCGCTGTTACCCGAAAGGATGGGGGGTATCAACAATTCAGCCTGACTTTTAAGGCCCCGCTCTTTTTCACGAACAGGAACCGGCGGGGTTTTACCTCAGAGGCGGCGCGTTTCACAAAGCGTGCCGGAAGCGCGGCGGCGGCGCCTGATGTTTCCAGTATCCTCAAGGCAATCTGGATTTCAAGGCAGATCCGGCATTCCGCGCCTGTATGGTCGTGGTCATGCGCCGCAACCACAAAAGCCCCTGCAAAAACCACGGCAAAAACAAGCCAAGCGGCGGTTATCGCGGTACAGAGGGGGCCAAGATATTTTTTGAAGAAAAGGCCGGCGGTTCCCGACGCGCCTACGCGCTTATTCATAGGGGCTATTATGCGTATCCCCCAGTATCGAGTCAACCCCCTGCGGGGGATTCACGTGCTTCCTGCGGTGAGCGGGTCTGCAATTTTAGCCACAACCCTGAAGCAACGCCTCAGCGGAATTCGACGGCGTTAGCGGCGCTGCACACGCCGCACTGGTTGGGGGTTTGGGGGCAGCCTAAGGCTGTTCCCTTACGCGAAGTCCGCACAAAGAGTCGCGAAACAGGAAGCGCCGGTAAAAAAGCCCCCAAATTCTTCCCAAAGAGGCGCGAGGCGCAGATAATTCGTTATAACATAATGATTTACGCGGGGACAGGATAGGTTATTTTGGCACCAAAACAAGTCATTTTGGTAACAAACAAAGTTGTTTTTACCTCCGAATAAGTTTTCATGGAACCAACCGGACCTTTGTTGGAACCAACAAAACGCCCGCCGGAGCCGCAGGCGGAAGGGCGCGGCGCAGGAAGCCGCTGC